>VSNJ01000070.1 GCA_009774235.1 Lachnospiraceae bacterium | reverse complement strand
GTAAAGTAGAAAATTATTAAAATAGGGGAATATATAGATATAAAGTGAAAAATAATATTTTGTCCCTGCACTTTTTAACATATGAAATATTATATTGAAACCAGAAAAAATATGTGATAAAATCAGACATGGAAAGCACCACGGCAGGGTGGCATCCTCCCAGGCATATGGTATTAATAAAATAATACATAGAGAAGGGAGGTGGTAACAGTGACAGCATATGAAATATTAAGTATATTCATAGGGATATTAACATTGTTAATATCCTTTGGCAGTCTTGTTGTTGCACTTCTCTCCTTTTCTGATAAAGATAAAGGTAAAAAGAGAAAAAAATAATGCCTCTCCTGTCTGACCACGGGAGAGGCGGCTCTCATTGAGAGCTTAAATTGCCTGGTCTGGGAAGCATCCACCTATGGATGTGGGTGCTTTCTTTATAAATAATAGCATAATTTTTTTATGTTTTCAAGATAGATTTTCTTTAATTATACACATAGGAGGGATACAGACAATGAAGAAAATACCATTTGTAACTAAAGAACAAGTAGAAGAGATTGTTAAAACATATCCTACGCCTTTCCATATATATGATGAAAAGGCTATACGTGAAAATGCACGCAGGCTGAAAGCAGCATTTTCATGGAATAAAGGGTTCCGTGAATATTTTGCAGTAAAAGCAACACCTAACCCGTTTATATTGCAAATCCTTAAAGAGGAAGGATGTGGCACAGACTGTTCATCACTTACAGAGCTTATGATGTCAGAAGCATGTGGGTTTAAAGGCTCTGATATTATGTTTTCATCAAATGTTACACCTGCCTGTGAGTATAAGAAAGCTAAAGAACTTGGTGCATATATTAATCTTGATGATATTACCCATATCAGTTTCCTTGAAGAGGCAGCAGGAATACCAGATACAATTTTCTGCCGTTATAATCCAGGCGGGAAGTTTACACTGGGTACAGATATAATGGACAACCCTGGTGATGCTAAATATGGCATGACAAAGGAACAGATTATAGAAGCTTTTAAAAGGCTTAAAGCAATGGGAGTAAAGAAATTTGGAATACATTCATTCATTGCGAGCAATACTGTAACTAATGAATATTATCCAGAACTTGCAGGCATACTATTCAGGCTTGCTGTAGAAATAAAAGAAAAAACTGGTACAGAAATAGCATTTATCAATCTTTCAGGAGGTGTAGGGATACCATATACACCTGATAAAGAACCAAATGATATTGCCGTTATTGGTGAGGGTGTAAGGAAGAAGTTTGAAGAAATCCTTGTGCCAGCAGGGCTTGGGGAAGTAGCTATATTTACAGAACTTGGACGTTTTATGACAGGCCCTTATGGCGGTCTTGTAACACAGGCAGTACATGAAAAACACATATATAAGGAATATATTGGTGTGGATGCATGTGCTGTAAACCTTATGAGACCTGCAATGTATGGCGCATATCACCATATAACAGTGCTTGGCAAAGAAGATGCCCCATGTAACCATAAATATGATATAACAGGTTCCCTTTGTGAAAATAATGATAAATTTGCAATAGACAGGATGCTTCCAGAGATAAATATTGGTGATTATTTATTTATACATGATACAGGTGCACATGGTTTTGCAATGGGATATAACTACAATGGCAAGCTTAAATCAGCAGAACTTATATTGAAAGAAGATGGAAGCGTGCAGCTGGCAAGAAGGGCGGAAACACCACAGGATTACTTTGCTACATTTGATTTTTGTGAAATTTTTAAAAAAAACTAAAGTAAAGCAAAATACTACCGATAAATATTATGAAACATAAAAGCTGGACTGTATATTTTGGTTTGGCGTAATGAACATGTAGGAATTAGGTGGTGGTTAATATGAGAATAGACGCTATTAACAAAATGAACCAGTTATACCAGGTAGCAAAGCCAAAGAAAACCACTGGGACAGGTAGTACAGACACTAAGGAGAAGTACGAAGTTTCAAGATTTGGGCAAGATTACCAGACAGCCAAAGCAGCAGTGAAAGCTTCGGATGATATCAGGGAAGATAAAGTGTCTGGTATAAAAAAGGCACTTGCTACTGGCACGTATAACGTATCTGCACAGGAGATAGCAGATAAGATGGTTAGTAAATACTTTGATTCCATTTTATAAGTGAGGGTTAAACATTGGCTAGTTTAATTGAAGAGCTTATCAGTACACTTGATGCTGAGAAAGCAGTCTATGAAGAACTTGTGCCAGTATCAGAACAGAAGACAAAGGTACTGGTAAAGGAAGACCTCCAGGGTCTTAAAGATGTTACCGCACAGGAACAGCTTCTGATTGACAGGGCAGGCGTTATAGGCCACAAAAGGGAAGAGGTCATTAAGAATATAGGACTGGTTCTTAATATGAAGCCAGAAGAACTTGACATTACAACACTGGCAAGGATTTTGGCAAAGCAGCCAGAGGAAAAACAACGGCTGGCAGCTCTCCATGATTCGTTACGTGTTATTATGAAGCGTCTTGTGGATGTTAATGAAAGGAATAAAGAATTAATTGAGAATTCCCTTGAAATGGTAGAGTTTAATTTGAACTTTATCCAGAGTACACGGATGTCACCAGGGAACAATAATTATAACCGCAATGCAACAAACAGTTATACCTCAGATTATGGTACACATGGTTTTGATGCAAAGCAGTAGTAGTTATTTCCAGGCTGGCAATATGCTGGTCTGGACCAGTACAAACTGGTTTCCTGAAGATATCCGTGTCTTTTGTTTTAATAAATTACTATGGAGGATTCAGATATGGGAAGTTTATTTACAAGCTTTAATGTAGGTGTGTCTGGTTTACATGCCGCACAGTCAGGGCTTCATACAACATCGCATAACCTTGCGAATGTAAAGACACCTGGTTACACAAGACAGCAGAATATGCAGGCTGATAAGATGTACCAGGTGCACAAATCTACAGATAAAGGCCTGATGCAGATTGGTCTTGGAACAAAAGTTGATGCCATACGCCAGATACGTGACCATTTCCTTGACAAAGAATACAGGCTTGAAGTCAGCAGGCTGACTTTTTATGACAAACAATTTGAAACAGTGACAGAGATAGAAGATGTACTGGGAGAGATGGAAGGCGTTGAGTTTAATAATGCACTTACTGATATGTGGGCACATATACAGTCATTGTCTACAGACCCAAGTAATGTAACAGAACGGCAGCTTTTCATATCAGGGGCAGAATCCTTTATAAATAAGGCATATGATGTATATACAGCACTTTCTAATTACCAGACAGGATTAAACCTTGAGATATCAAAACAGGTTGATAAAATTAATGAAATTGGCGAGAAAATTGCAAAATATAACCTTATGATTTCACAGGCGGAGGCTTCTGGATTAGAGAATGCTAATGATTACAGGGATGACAGGAACCTTCTTCTTGATGAACTTGCAGAATATACATATTATGTATACGAAGAAGATATAGATGGGAAAATACAGGTATATATAAATAATGCACCACTTGTTATAGAGGGTAACAGTTACCATATGAAGTGTGAACAGATAGACGAAGATACACCGATGTATAAGCCTGTATGGGCAGACAATGGATATGGTGATGTATACAGGCTGGATGAAGCATATTCACATGAAAAAAAGACAGATACAGGCTCACTTCTTGGACTGCTTACAGCACGTGGTAATAAATTTGCTAATTACCTGGATATGCCAGTAAAGCCAGACAGGGAAGACCCTAAATATAATCCTGGCGGCGTATTTGACCAGAATGCATATGACCTTGATTATAAGAAATTTAGTGATGAGTTAAAAGTATTTAATAATACAACAGGTAATTCCATATTAACCAAAATAGAGACACAGTTTGATGTACTTATACATAATATAACAACAATGATAAATGATATATTATGTCCAAACAGTACAGTGACAGCAGCAGGAACAGGTACAGATGCCAATGGTAATACAGTTAATTTTGGTGCTGGTGCTAAGGTACTTGATGTAACAAACTGTCTTGTAGGAACAGATGATGAAGGGACTATTGGAGAAGAGCTTTTTGCCAGGAAAGGTGTAAGCCGTTATAATGTCCTTACAGTTGCAGGACCAATGACAGATGCCAATGGCAATACAATTACACAGGAAACAACAGATGCTAATGGTAATACAGTGTATAAGCTGTATTTATATAATGAAGAAGACCCAGATGAGCTCTGGACACAGTATAGTATCAGGGACCTTGAGATAAACGATAAAATACTTGCCAACTATTCAATACTTCCTGTTAAAGAAAATCCACTTGCTGGCCATACAGATGTTTATTCGCAGCAGATGTATACAGATATGCTTTCTTTCTGGAATAATAAGACTGCTTCACTTGACCCTAATATACTTACTGTATATAAATATGATGATTATTATGACCAGATGGTAGGGGCACTTGGTACACAGGGAAGTGTGTGGTACAGCATACTTGAGGACCAGATAGTGGAGACAGAAGGGTTTGAGGATAAGAGGCAGCAGATAGCAGGTGTTTCAACAGATGAAGAACTTGTAAGTCTTCTCCAGTACCAGCATGCATTTAATGCGGCATCAAGATATATAAATACTATTGATGAAATGCTACAGCATATTATAGAAAGACTGTCTTAATAAAGATAAATAACAAATAAGTCTGTGTATGCGCTGGCACCGCAGGCTTATTAAATAGAAAAAGCAGCGCAGAAAAGAGGTTAGAATATGCCATCAACATTTTTTGGATTAAGTATAGCAACATCAGGAATGCTTTCATGCCGTGCACATCTGAATGTTACTGCTCATAATATAGCCAATACCAAAACAAGGGGGTATACAAGACAGTATGCAGAACAGTCAGCAAAATACCCTATTTCACTTAAGACTTCTTATGGTATGGTAGGTGCTGGTTCAGAAGTCACAGCTATTGTTAATAAGCGTGATGAATATTATGATTATAAATTCCGTAAGAGCAATGCAACATTTGGTTATTATGATACAGCACAGTATTATATGAAGAGCCTTGAAGACCATATGTATTCAAATGATAGTGAAAGTGCAGGTCTTTCAAATTCTTTAACTAACTTTTTTAACAGGCTTACAAGCCTTACAACTACTGTTTCAGATATTACAAAACGTACTGAAATTACAGGATATGCAGATACATTTGCTAAATATGCCAATGAGATGGTAAAGAACTTCCAGCAGATGCAGGATGAACTTAATATGCATATCTCTACAACTGTAGACCAGGTAAATGCATATGCTGAACAGATAGCATCACTTACAAAGCAGATTAATACCCTTGAAGTATATGGCGGCAGGGCTAATGATTTAAGAGACCAGAGAGAGAGGATTATAGATGACCTTTCACTTCTTGTAAATGTAGATGTTGAAGAAATCCCAGCAGCTGGCAATAACGGGCATACACAGTATATAGTAAATGTTGCAGGTGGTGTGCTTGTAGACACCAATTCATATAATAAGTTATCAGTAGTCCCATCTGGTTCATATAATAATCTTGGTGATGTAGATGGGTTATATACAATCCAGTGGAGCAATGGGCAGAAATTCCCTATAAGAAATACAAATCTTGGAGGACAGCTCCAGGCGTTATTTGAAATAAGGGATGGTAATAATGGTGAGAACTTTAAAGCAACGTATGAAAGCTGCAATCTGGTAAATAAGACAATTACAATGTCAGCAGGTTCTTCAAGCAGCAGTACAGCATCAAGCCTTGCAAAGCTTAGCATACCAGCTTCAGATGGTGTAATAAAAGTGGGCAATTATGAATACCAGTATGATTCATTTGAAGTTAATGTGGATTCTAGTGGTAAATATACATATACATTTAAACTTAAGGAATTTAGCCAGTTTGATGTAGACAATATAACAAACATGAATACATCCGCTGCTGCTGTTGGCAAAACTTTAACAACAAGTATTGGTGATGATGTAGAGTACCGTGGCATACCTTATTATATTTCACAGCTTAATGAATTTGTAAGGACATTTTCAGCAACATTTAACCAGCAGCATAATAAGGGTTATGACATGGATGGAAACCTTGGCCAGGACTTGTTTATGGCTAAGGACACAACAACAGGGACACAGCTTGATATGACAGAATTCCTTAAGAATACAAAAGATGGTTATTATTATCTTAATGGGAATAAGGTATTTGATGCTGGTACATGGGGCGGATACCAGACAGGACCTATGGCAACAAATAATTATACTTTTGCACAGCCAGCACCTCCTGATAATGTAACAACAATAGGTGGTATAACTTATGACTGTTATGATATAAACGATAAAGATGGCAAGCTTGTAGAGAAAGTATATGTAAGCCAGGGCAACTCTATATTTTCATTTAAGTCGTCTGTGTCAGCAGCGGCAGGTGAAAAAGCTTCTTATTATAACCTTACAGCGTCTAATTATTCAGCTAATAAGGAAATGGTAAAGAATGGAAGAATGATTGCTGCTGCATCAAAGGACCCAAGGGGGCTTGTTACAGGTACAGTAGAAAACAGTGGTATAGAACAGTCTGCAAACCTTAAGCTGCTTGCCGCACTTAGTGAAGACAAAACTATGTTTAAACAAGGTGAGCCATTAGGATTTTTACAGGTTATGACAGCTACAGTAGGTGTTGATTCAGATAAGATGATTGACTGTGCAGATAATGCTAATGCTATTACAGAAGCAGTTGATATCAGAAGGCTTGCAACATCAGGTGTAGATGAAGATGAAGAAGGCCAGGCGTTTATAGAACTGCAGAATCTTTTAAATATACAGTACAGGGTAGTATCAATAATGAACCAGGTACTTAGTAAACTTATAAATGAAATGGGATTATAATATTCATATTTATAAATTTGTACAAATATAGAACGGAGGTTGTAATACAGTTTAATAAAACTTATAAGAATTTATAATTGGCTATTGCTAGGTTTCAAGCAATAAGCAAAAAGATAGTTTACAACATCAGATAAAGAATATGGAATTGTACTTGATGGCATAGGGTAAACGTGCTAATAAAGTAAGAAAACTTGTAAAGGGGCTAATTGAGGAAGATGGTGAAGGAATGATAAAAGCAATCCGGGTAATGCTGCTCCCAAACAATAAACAAAAAACTAAATTATTTCAATATGCAGGTACATCCAGATTTGCTTACAACTGGGCGTTAGCTAAAGAACAAGAAAATTATAAAAATGGTGGGAAGTTTATTCCTGATGCCAGTTTGAGGAAAGAATTTACACATCTAAAGAAAACAGAAGGATATACATGGCTGTATAATGTGTCCAATAATGTAACAAAGCAAGCAATCAAAGATGCCTGTGATGCATATAAACGTTTTTTTAAAGATCTTGCAAAATTTCCACGGTTTAAGAGCAGGAAACATTCCATACCATCATTTTACCAAGATAGTGTAAAAATACAATTTACAGATACCCATGTGAAATTAGAAGGTTTTGTTTCTTCTAAAAAGAAGAACAAACAGAAACTTAACTGGATTCGTCTTGCAGAACATAACCGTATCCCTGTAGGTTGTAAGTACAGCAATCCCCGCATCAAATTTGACGGGATTAACTGGTATCTTACTGTTGGGATTGAATATAAAAATTCTAATCCGCCACCATCAAACGGAGGTATTGGAATAGACTTAGGCATTAAAGAATTAGCAGTATGTTCAGATGGATACAGCTGTAAAAATATCAACAAAACACAAAAAATAAAAAAATTAGAAAAAAGAAAACGCAGGTTACAGCGTTCCATATCAAGAAGATATGAAAAAAATAAGAAAGGAGAATGTTACTGTAAAACAAGTAACATTATAAAAAGTGAGAAAGAACTTTTGAAATTGAACCACAGGTTAACAGATATCCGTCAGGACTATTTACACCAAGCAACATCTGAAATCATAAAACGAGAACCAAGTTTTATATGTATGGAGGATTTGAATGTAAGTGGAATGATGAAAAACCAGCATTTATCCAGGGCAGTCCAGCAACAAGGATTTTATGAATTTAGACGGCAGATAGAATATAAAAGTGCATGGAACAATATACCAGTCATCTTAGTGGACAGATTCTATCCAAGTTCTAAACAATGCAGTTGTTGCGGAAAGATCAAAAAAGATTTAAAGCTGTCAGACCGTATTTATAGATGCGGATGTGGTAATGTGATTGACAGGGATTACCAGGCTGCTTTAAATTTGAAAAGATATGGAGAGGATATTTTGAAACAGTCCATATCCTAACACTCCCAAAGTTAATACAGATATGTACTGGTACGTTAGTCAGGAATTTACGCCTATGGAGAGTACAAGAACTTGTGAGTAGATATTGTAGGAATACAAATCAAAAGCATACTCGTTGAAATAGGAATGAAACATAAAAGTTTATAACTTTTTATAAGTTTTCGGTAACGGTTGGCATGAGAGTAACTAATACAATGATTTCAAACAGTGCCCAGTCCCATATAGGCAAAGCAAAGAATAAACTTTATAAATACCAGGAGCAGTACACTTCACAGCAGAAGATACAGAGACCTTCCGATGACCCAGTAGTTGCAGTGCGTGCACTTAAGTTAAGGACAACATACTCACAGCTTACACAGTATGCAGATAAAAATGTTAAAGATGCACTTAACTGGATGGATACAACAGAATCTGCACTTTCTAACGTAGGAGATATACTTACTACAATGAAGGGCTATCTTGTTCAGGGTAACTGTGATGACCTTGAGGTAGATAACAGGACAGCAATAATAGAAACGCTTAAGAAAAATGTAGAGGCTATATTCCAGGGAGAAGCCAATTCAGATTATTCAGGACGTTATCTGTTTACAGGATACCGTACTGATACATCTCTTTTGTTCCCAGAGGAAACAAGGAACTTTGAATATAAGATAACTGAGAATTTTGCATATGATTCATTCAGGAATGTTACATCAGTTATACTTGGTGCAAATTATGACCCTAATGCTACAAGCGGCCAGGATTATGTTGATGATGCTGCTAAAACTACTACTGCATACCGTTTACAGCTTGCATATGATAATTGTGCTGATAAAGTAAATTTCCAGGAAGGAAATCCGCCAACAGCAATTCCTCCAATTAAACTTACTTTTACAGACAAAAATGGTGCCCCTGTAACTTTAACTGGTGTAAATGCTCCTACAACAGCGCTTTCTACAGATAGTAATACAATACGCCAGGTAGGTGATAATGATATACTTTATCTTCGTGATACAGGAGAAATAATTATAGGTAAAAATGTATATTCAGAAATACAGTCAAAGCAGGCTAATATAAGTATAGATTATTTAAAAACATATTTTGACAAATCTGATATACGTCCGGAAATGTATTTTGAAGCTACACGCTATGATACAGTAGAAGAAGTAAAAATAAAGTATGATGAACCTGATAAACAGGAGATAAGTTATGAGATAAATTACAGCCAGACAATGGCTGTTAATGTACAGGCAAGGGATGCAATAAGCACAGATATATACCGCAGTGTTGATTATATACAGCAGACAATACAGTATGTTGAAGAAGTTGAAACAAAGATTAAAGAGTGCCAGAAACTTATTAATAATACTAAAGACAAAGCAGAAGTTGCAAAACTTGAATCATTAAAGAAAACTCTTGAAGATGAACGCAAACTGCGTGTAAGTGTTATGGCAGAAGCATTTGGCATGGGGCTTACAATTGTAAATGAAGTAGAAGATAAACTTAATGTTGCTTTGGCAGATATTGGTGCAAGATATAAGAGGACAGAACTTACATCAGATAAGCTTTTGGATACAAGGCTTGATACAGAAGAGAAACTTTCCAATAATGAGGGTGTAGACCTGCCAGATGTATTTATTGGCCTTACACAGGCAGATAACCTTTACCAGGCGTCACTTTCAGCAACTTCAAAGATACTTGGCAATTCATTGTTAAATTATATTTAAGCCATGATGTCCCGCATGTAAAGCGGGACATTGTAGTTTTGGAATGGAGGAGTAGATGAAGATTGGTACAAAATATTTTGGCAATATTGAAATAGGAGAAGAGAAAATAATACATTTTGAGAATGGTGTATTAGGTTTTGAAGATTATAAAGATTATACAATACTTTATGATAATGAAAAAGAAAAATCATTTTTTTCATGGCTTCAGAGCACAGAAGAAAGTTCTTTGGCATTTCCTATAGTTAATCCGTTTAATGTAGTGGAAAGCTATAACCCACAGATAAATGATGACATGCTGGAATCAATTGGTGGGATTTCAGATGAAGATACAGTGGTTTTTCTTATGGCTACAATACCTGAGGATGTAAAACAGGCATCTGTAAATATGAAAGCACCATTAATTATAAATGCATCTTCCAGAAAAGGAGTGCAGGTTATAGCTGAAGGCCAGGAATATGAGATAAAGCATAAACTGCTTAAATAAAAGAAGAGGGGGTGTGCATATTAAATCTAGTATAGAATGGAGGTAAATAATGTTAGCACTTGCACGTAAAGTAAACCAGTCAATAATTATAGGTAATGATATTGAAATAACACTTCTGGAAATAAAAGGGGACCAGGTGAAAATAGGTATTAATGCACCAAAGTCTGTACCTATATACCGGAAAGAAATTTATGAACAGATACAAGAAGAAAATAAAAAGGCTGCACAGACTGAAATAGATGTTGAAACTCTTAAAAATCTATTTAAAGGTAATATTAAGTAATTCCATGATTATGCCGATATAAGTTAAAGATAAACGGTTGTAACTATCTATAATAAAGGACTATTATAGATTTTACAGAAAGTTTTTATAAAGGAGTATTTGTAACACACGGAGGTGGTAAGATGGCAATGAGTATGGAGCAGTTAGATATGCCGGTTAAAAGTGTACCAGAATATGAAAAGGCTGCAAAGCCTCAGAAGGAAACACCTAAAGCTGTAGAACTGGACATCAGTGATAGTAATAGTGTTAATAAAGGTAAAGACACTGGTGCTGGGGATGAAGATGACAAGAAGATAGCAGCTAAAGGCGGACCATCAAAGGGGTCACTTGAATCTGCATTTTCCGGCATGAATAAGAAACTGAAAATGCAGCGGACACGATGTGAATACAATTATGATGAAGAAACAAAGCGTGTATCTATAAAGGTATATGATAAAGATACAGATGAGCTTGTTCTTGAAGCCCCTCCGGAGGAAACATTAGAGGCAATTAAAAAGGCATGGGAGCTTGCAGGCATCATAGTTGATAAAAAATTTTAAAAGATAGGAGTGGTCATAATGCCAATTAGAATGACGGGCCTTAATTCAGGGCTGAATACCGAATCTATTGTAGCAGCACTTATGTCTGCACAGCGTACAAAAATGACAAAAGTAGAAAATAAGAAGACAAAGCTTGAGTGGAAGAAAGATATATGGTCTTCATTAAATACTAAAATTTATGATTTCTATACAAAGTCACTTTCAAAGATGAGGCTGAAATCAAATTATATGACAAAGGCAGCATCCTCATCTAATACAACAAAAGTAGTTGCCAAGGCTTCAACAAAAGCTGCAACAGGTACTTATACAGTAAAAGTAAATAAACTTGCATCTACACAGTATGTTTCAAGTGGGAAACTGAATAAAGTAAAAGTTGATGATGGTAATGGAAACCAGGTGGATGCAGATGCAACTTCCAAAACAAAACTTAAGGATTTAAAAGATACCAGTGGAAATCCAACATTTACAAATGGTACACAGATAAAGATAGAAAATGGTGCTAACGGGCAGACAGTTTATCTTGATGTAAATGAGGAAACTACTATCCAGGACTTTTTGGATAAGTGTACATCTGTAGGGCTGACTGCTACATTTGATGAGAAGCAGCAGAGGCTTTTCCTCAGTTCAGAAAAAAGTGGTGAAGGAAATGCATTTAAGATTACATCTAGTGAGTTGTCTAGCAACCAGCAGCAGGCATCAAATGATTTGAAAACCCTTGTAGGCTATAAGGGCTTGTCATCAGCAGATAAGAGTACTGTTGACAGTTTACTTGCAGGTCTTCAGAATGGTACTGTTACAGTGGCAGATGCTACACAGAAATTACAGGAGATAGGAAAAGCTGGTGTAGAAAGCGATGCTGAAAAGAAAGCAAACCGTTTTTACTATGATGTTGCTAACAAAGCTGCAGGAGATGCGCTTAGTGCTGCCGCTGCTGCTGCTGGACAGTCTGAGGCTGATTATTTAAAAGCTAATGGTTATAGCAACCTTGATGTTACTGACAGTGCTGCAGTTGCAGGGGCAAAAGCATCATATATTGATAATAAAACAACAGAACTTCTTGGAACACAACAATATAAGGATGATATTGCTGCTGCAATACAGAATGGTATAAGTTCAACTGATGTCCAGAACAAACTTCCTGGTACTCCTTCTACAGATGAATTTTTGTATACATTTGATGATATTACTACAAGAACAAATAATATTACTAATGGAATTGCAACAGCAACCCAGAATTATTATACAGAAATGCATGATAATGCATCTGATGCTAATGCATCTGGTTCAGCACTTGCCTCACTTGGTCTTACTAATTTTGATGGGACTACAGAGATAAAAGAAAATGATGCGGCCAATAATGGTACAGGAATGGTAGTAATTGCTGCTAAGGATACAGAGGTTGAATATAATGGAGCAACCCTTACAAGCAATACTACTAATATCTCAGTATCAGGTCTTGAACTTGAAATCTTAGGTACAACAGAAGGTGAAACAGTTAATATTACAGTAACCAATGATGTGTCAGGAATATATGATACAATTAAAGACTTCCTTTCAGAGTATAATGCTTTACTTAAAGAGATGAATTCATATTATAATGCTGATTCTGCAAAGGGTTATGATGTGCTTTCAGATGATGAAAAGGAAGCAATGAAGGACTCAGAAGTTGAGAAGTGGGAAGATAAAATTAAAGATTCCCTGCTTAGGCGTGATTCAACTTTGAATTCAATTATTTCATCATTCAGGAATAAAATGATGGGAACATTTACTGCATCAAATGGCAAGACATATTCATTAAGTTCTATAGGCATTTCAACATCGGGTGACTATGCAGAAGGTGGACTTCTTCATATCAGGGGTGATGAAGATGACGCAGAATATGCAGATGAGAAGAATGTTCTTAAGCAGTTACTGGAAGAAGACCCTGATGCAGTAACAGATGTATTTACACATCTTACAGAAAGCTTATATACAGACCTTCAGAATAAGATGTCACGTACTCCTTTAAGTAGTGCATTAACATTCTACAATGATAAAGAGATGAATTCACAGCTTTCTGATTATAAAACAAGAATATCTAAACTGGAAGCAAAATTTAATGAGATGGAAGACAGGTATTATAAACAGTTCACTGCCATGGAGAAAGCTATGGCGAATATGCAGTCACAGCAGAATTCCCTGGCAAGTTATTTAGGTGGCTGATGAGTATTATTTATTTATATAGGCGCAGGGATATTGTTATACAGTATCCCTGCGCTGTAATTCTACAAAGCATAACAAATACATGGAGGTAGTTATGGCAAACTATAGCAATACAAATGCAATAAACCATTATAAAAACAGTTCTGTAAAAACAGCATCACCTGCAAGGCTTACACTTATGCTTTACGATGGCGCTGTAAAGTTTTGTAATATAGCACTTGAATCTATTAATAACGGGGATGTATCAACTGCAAATACAAATATTATAAAGGCAGAGAAAATTATAGTAGAGCTGCGTGCAACACTTGATATGAAGTATCCCGTAGCAAAAGAGTTTGACAGGGTATATGATTATATATACAGAAGGCTTGTAGAAGCTAATTTAAGAAAAGAAAAAGAAGTATTAGAAGATGCTCTTAAACAGATTAAAACTATGCGTGATACATGGAAAGAAGTAATGAAAGCTAATAATGTAAGTTAGATATATATTTCTGGCATGACAACAAATTGAAGGGCATAATGTGGAGGGCAGTTATGGATAGTGTAAATACATATATATCAGTATTACATGGTTCTCTCCGTAAAAAGCTTGAATTAGTAAAGGAGCTTTTGGAGTTTACAAAAGAACAGAATATAATATTAAATGAAGATGATGTTGATATTGACAGTTTTGACAAGATAGTAAGTGAAAAAGACATAAGAATAAATGAAGTGCTTGAGATAGACAAAGGTTTTGACTCTGTATTTAATAAGATAGGCAGTACTATAAAGGCAAACCCACAGGAATACAGGCAGCAGATACTTGAGCTGCAGAACCTTATAAGGACAATTACGGATATAGGTGTTGAGATTGAAGGTCTTGAGAATAAAAATAAAGAGAAATTTAGTAAGTTTATTCTTGCAAAAAGAGAGGAAATAAAAGACTTTAAGAAAAGCAACAATACTGCGGCTTCTTATTATAAAAATATGTCTAACCAGCACCAGGAATGGAAGTCATATTTTGTAGATAGAAAAAATTAGATAAAAAATAAAAAAAATTATAAAAAAGTGCTAAAGTAAATCAGAGCATATCCGATATATATAACAGGTAAAGTAATACATACCAAATATTCAAAAGACATTTGCTTCGGAATTGATGTGTACGGACTGACAGGATGAAGTGAAGTAATATTTTATCACTAATCTCATGGATGAGATTATAATTTCAAGGAGGAATTAATTATGATAGTACAGCATAATATGACAGCGTTAAACGCTAACAGACAGTTGAACATCACAAACGGCAGTCTTGCTAAGAAAACAGAGAAGTTATCTTCAGGTTACAGAGTAAACCGTGCAGCTGATGATGCAGCTGGTCTTTCAATCAGTGAGAAGATGAGGGCACAGATCAGAGGTCTTGACCAGGCTTCAAGCAATGCACAGGATGGTATCTCACTTATCCAGACAGCTGAAGGTGCATTAAATGAAATCCATTCAGTACTTCAGAGAATGAGAGAACTTACAGTTCAGGCAGCTAACGATACAAACGTTACAGCTGACCGTCGTGCTATTGCAAAAGAGGTTAGAGCTCTTACATCAGAAATCAACCGTATTGCAACACAGACAGAGTTCAACACAATGAAACTTCTTTCTGGTGGTTTCCAGAGTAAGGTACTTCAGGTTGGTGCTAATACTAACCAGACAATTTCATTCTCAATTAGCAAGATGACAGCTGGTAAGCTGGGTGTATCTGCAAAGGTTATTGCTGGTGCAATTTCAGTAGCTGGTGCTAATGGTAAGGCAATTACAAAGCTTATCTCAATTGTAAACAAGGCTCTTTCAAAAGTTTCATTACAGAGGTCTGCACTTGGTGCTTTACAGAACAGGTTAGAGCATACTATAACTAACGCTGATAACATGTCTGAGAACTTACAGTCAGCAGAGAGCAAGATCCGTGATGCTAACATGGCTGATGAAATGGTGGCATATTCATCATTCTCAATCTTACAGCAGGCAGGTCAGTCTATGCTCGCTCAGGCAAATCAGTCTACACAGGGTGTACTTTCATTACTTGGTTAATTATAAGTTTGTTAGTATCTTTGATGGGGTTGACCATAAGGTCAGCCTCATTTTTTTCTGAATGGGAAAATATTATAATAAATGGAGGTAAAATATGAGCGCACAAAAGGAATTAGTTAGTAAATCGGTTAAAGAAGTAGAAGAAGTGGTAGAACTTTTTTACCAGCAGAAATTACAGGAGGCTCTTGCTAAATTTGAACCTGCACTTGGTGAAATGATGACTGCGATAGATACAATTTTTACATACAGGGCAGAGCATGAAGGATTTGAACTTGATGATGTTAAACTTACCAATACATTAAAAGAGGCAATGGCAGCACTCCAAGATGGTGATATGGTACTTCTTGCAGATATTTTACAATATGACTATATTGAATATATGCATGAGTTGCTGGATAAAATGGAGTAGGTGGAGATACCACATAGGAAGGAGCTTAAGAAATGAGCTGTTTAGAAGAAAATTTATCTGTTATAAAAAAAATCAGACCTAATTTGTATGATAAGCTAGAGGAGATAATTGAGTCTGGTATATATTCTTATGATAATATAGAAGAAACCAGTACGAGGGATGGGAATAAAGCACTTATAATAGAAAAAGATAACAATAAATATAGGCTGAACAGCATTTATAAGCCTTTAAGTGAAGCAGAAAAATGGGCTGGACAATATAATTTTAATAATCTTAGTGTATCAGTTGTGATGTTTGGAATTGGAAACTGCCTATTTGTAAGGGAGATGTTAAAAAGACTTCAGAATGATGCAGTTGTATATCTCTATGAGCCAGATATTTCTATTTTTCTATATGATTTGAATAACATAGATATAACAGATATTCTTAAAGAAGAATATATTTATCTGTTTATAGAAAAGATAAATGAAGAAGAATTTAGGGACTTACTACAAGAAAATATGGACTGGAGCCTTCTCCCTACACAGATAATCTGTAGTCATCCTATATATGATAAAATATATGATGATGAGTATCTTGAGTTTATGAAATCAGTTTATGATGCAAATAATCTTGCAAAAGTTAACAGGGATACAGAAAAACATATGTCGGTTACTCTTGCAGAAAATGCTATCAGAAATCTGGCTTATATAAAAGAAAGTAATTATGTTTCAGAAATTATAGGAAAGATACCAAAAGATATTCCAGCAATAATTGTAGCTGCTGGTCCGTCACTTGATAAAAATATAGATGAATTAAAAAGAGCTGAAGGTAAATCATTTATAATGGCAACAGATACTTCAGTTAAATATCTTCTTGCACATAACATTAATTTTGATGCAATTATCACTATTGATGCTTTAAAATCAATAACACATCTTCAGGATGAGAGATGTCATAATGCACCATTATTTTGTGTGCTTGAGGCAAGAAATACTTTAATGGATATGCATACTGGGCGTAAAATATGGTTCAGGGGTTCAATTTATATGTATGATTTATATGATAAGTTTAACCGTATATTCCCGTCATATAATAGTGGTGGTTCAGTTGCAACAGCAGCATTTTCAGTATGTGTTTCTATGGGATTTAAAAATATAATATTTATAGGACAGGACCTTGCATATAGTGGAGGTATTACACATGCTGGTGGAGTTGTAAAGAATATATCAGGTGATGAGGATGGCAGGCAGTATGTAGATAGTGTAGATGGTGGACAAGTCATGACACGTTATGACTGGCTTATATATCTTGAATGGTTTGAAAATTCTGTAAGGGATTTAAAAGAGTTAAATGTAATAGATGCTACAGAGGGAGGTGCCCTTATACATGGTACTAAGGTAATGAAACTTTCTGAAGTAATAGATGAATATTGTAATAATAGTTTTTCATTTAAAGGTATGCTGGATGAATTACCATATACGTTTACAGGAGAAGAGTATAATAAAGTAAAAGATAAAATATCCCATTTAAAAAAAGAGTTTATAAATATAAGGCAAAAATCTAAAGAGGGTATTAAATTAGCAGAAGATGTTATTAGGTTTATAAATATTGGAAAATGTAATACTAGCAGTGAATCAAAAAAGTTAAAACAAATTAATAAGATTAATAATTTTCTTTCAAAACAAGATGCTTATAGTATTTTAGATATATATATAACAAATATGGTTGCAGATGATGTAAATACAGTTAACAGCCTTACGGATGATGAAGATGAGAATATGAAGAAAACTATAGAAATTTCGGTTACTATATATAAAGCATTAATTCAGGCTGCTGATGCGCTGGAGCCTGTGCTTGAGGATACACTTGCCAAATTATAGATAGATGGAGATACTATGAAAAAATTATTAGAAGAAATAAGGGAAATAATACATTTTGTAACACAGGCAGTATATTATTATAGACAGCAGAATTATGCTAAAGCCCATATGGCAGCAATGGCAGTTATTAATATTGGAGAGCAGTATTTTAATGATGCAGAAAATATTGGTTTTGATGAGAGTACAAATTTACTGCTTCCAATATGGAAGGAATTGCTTGAGGCTACAGAAAATGGTGATGAGATACAGCTTGCAGATATATATGAAAACCAGCTTATGCCAGCACTTTTTGAAATACAATCATGTTTTATTGATACACTGGACGATGCTCCAGTAAATTACTGGGATGAAAATTTAAAACTTTTGAAAGAAAAAGATGCTTTGCTTTACGAAATACTTAATATAGCAGAGGAAAGTAATAAGAGAGAATATTTTTTAAATATAGCATGTACAGGTGATGCAGTCCTGTCTGTAGATACAAGCCAGTATGGTAATGTAATGCTTTCTTCTGCTATTAATCCATGGCAGGAAGCGTTAATATATGCTGATGGCATGGCAGAAAAAACAGGAAACAGATGTATAATATTAGGTCTGGGAATGGGATATCATGCAAAATATATAGCAACAACATCATATTTTAAAGAAATAGTTATTCTTGAAAGTGACCTGGAACAGCTTAGGATATGTATGATGTATACAGATATGAGAAGCCTGCTTTCAGACCAGCATATAAAAATAGTATTTTGTGATAAAGTTAGTGACTATATTAGCTGGATTAAAGATGAAAGTGGAAATTATATTAGTGTATGGTATCCTTCGGTTAAGACTATTGAAAATAATGCACTTCGTGAGCTTCTTGAAAATTATTGTGTCAATATAAGTTCTGCGGATAACTTAGAAAATATCTTATTATATAATTTTGAAAGAAACCAGGAACTTGGTGATGAGCCTGTAGAAAATATAAAAGATAGGTTTAAAGGTAAAGACATAGTAATTGCAGGTGCTGGACCTTCGCTTGATGAAAATTTTGATTACTTGCGTAAAATTTCGTCTAAAAGTGATGTAAATGTTGTATGTGTAGGCAAGGCAGCAAGAAGGCTTATATCACAAAATATAAATCCTGGTTATATAGTAATGATTGATGGCAAAGAAGGGACTAGATGGCAAACAAGTGGTATAGAAGATTGTGGTGTTCCACTAATTTATCTCTCTACAGTAGCATATAATGTGGCATCAGAATATAATGGCAAAAGATATATAGCATACCAGGAGGGTATAGAACCTTCAAAAGAATATGCAGAAAAGAATAACCTTACAATTTACCAAAGTGGAGGTTCTGTTGCCACTTTTGCAATAGACCTGGCGGTACGTATGGAGTGTTCACGTGTAATATGTGTTGGGCTTGATATGGGATATATTGGCGATAATACACATGCAGAGGGAATAGGCAGGAAAATATCAGGTAAGAAGAGTTTGCGTAAAGTAGAATCATCAGGTGGTGGTGAAATCTATACAAGTAAAACACTTGATATATACAGAAGATGGATTGAAAGAAGAATTGAAAATGTAGAAAATATAGAGTTTATAAATGCATCTGGCGGAGCAAAAATACATGGTATGCAGGAAAAAAGCCTGAAAGAGATTAATTCAGATTATTGCCACCAGAAGATATATTGTTATGTTGAAGATGTGAAAGATGAGATGGATAAGTTTATATCAGAACATAATGATGACAGTCTTATAGAAATATTTTTCTCTATTATAGACAGCTGTGAAGGACAACTTATATACTGCCTTTGTGATATAGCAAATAATTATATAAAATCAGATAAAAAACTTTGGTTTGTAACAGATGTAAAAGAACTTTATGACATTGTAGAAAAGTTTTATTCTTTTCTTTTTGAAAAGATTATATAT
>VSNJ01000007.1 GCA_009774235.1 Lachnospiraceae bacterium | reverse complement strand
GAATGGAAGCAGGCAGTACTTTAAAAATGTAAAAGATAGCCAGAAGATGTCTGAGAAGCTTTCTTCTGGTTACAGGATAAACAGAAGTGCGGATGATGTTGCAGGTCTGCCTATTAGTGAAGAGATGAGAGGACAGATAAGAGGTATGAACAGAGGTTCCTCTAACTGTTCAGATGCTATGTCGCTTATACAGACAGCAGATGGTGCGCTGGAAGAAATGCATAGTATCCTTGACCGTTTAAAAGAATTATCTGTACAATCTGCCAATGATACTAATACTGACAGTGACCGTGAAGCAATACAGTATGAAGTTACCGGTCTTTTAAAAGAAATTGATAAAATTGGTTCTGCTACAGAGTTTAACAATAAGAAATTGTTCCATAATGGTGCTAAGGAGTTATGGGTACAGTCAGGAGCAAATTCTACAGATGGAAGCAGGATTGATATTGACGAGATAAATACAAGGACACTAAATCTTGACCAGATATCACTGGCAACTGGCGATGGTGCACAGGATGCTAACTTCAAGGTAGACAAGGCTATTGACAAGGTTTCGCAGTTACGTGCTTATATGGGTGCAGAATATAACCGTCTTGAACATTCAAAGAGTGTAGATGACTATTCCTCAGAGAATCTCCAAGCATCTGAATCACGTATACGTGATTTAAATATGGGAGATGGCATGGTTAGTTATTCAAGGTCTACTATATTAATGCAGGCTGGTGAAGCAATGATTGCACAGGCTAACCAGGCAGTACAGGGAGTTTTATCACTATTACAATAGAATTTAATAATAAGTATATTATGTATAAAGAGCTTGTTTTATCTGACAGGCTCTTTTAATTTACTAATAAAAATAATTATAAGTACCATATACCCCACATCAGTACCAGCGTGGGGTATATGGTACTTATTAGTGATATTCCATACCAAGGAGTACCTGGAAATTATAGGTTAACAAAAACTTCTGTTTCTTTCTTAAGAGTGCTTGCAATTTCACGGTTATCTTCAATTTCCCTGGAAATATTTTCAATATCAGCTGCCAGTTCCTGTACACTGTCTGCTGTACTTGCAACACCATTGGTTCCTTCATCAATAGCTGTGCTAATAGAATCAATGGAATTAGCAATTTCTGATACGGAATTTTTCAGTGCATCAGTCCTTAATGTAAACTGTTCCATAACCTGTTCAATATAAGTAGCATTTTGTTTGTATTCCCCGCCTGCGGTTACAAAATCTTCAAAATCATATAATATTGAACTGTTAAGATATTCAATAAGGTCATTGGCATGTGAAGCAAGATTGTGTACTGCCTCAACGATAACACTGTTGATTGTCTGTATATGGCTGGCTGTTTCGCTGCTTTCATCTGCAAGATGCCCGATTTCACTTGCAACTACTGCAAAGCCTTTACCTGCGCTGCCTGCCCTTGCGGCTTCTATTGAAGCATTAAGAGCAAGAAGAGTAGTCTGTTCAGATATATTTAAAATATTGCTGGTAAGGTTATTTATCTGGTCAATGCTGTTGCTGTCTTCAATAGCTTTGTTAAGAACAGATAATATTTGTGAAACTTTTTCTTTTGTAATTTCCATATTTGTCCTTGCTGTATTTTCAATTTTCTCAGCATGGGCTTTCATTTGTTTTGAATATGAATTAATTTCAACAGTTTTCTCAGCTATTGTATTAACTTCTTTATTAACAGAAGCAACATTATTATTTATGGTATTTGAATTATTACCCACTTCTGACATTGTAGCAGAAAGTTCCTCTGTAAATGCAGATAAATCAGTTACACTTCCGTTTGCAGTAATTATACGTTCAGAGATTTCTCCTGTTATATTGTTCATTTTAACTGAACTTTCTGATACCATGCCGAATATACTCTGAAGTTTTTCTATAAATGAATTAATACCATTGCCAAGTGCTGCAATTTCATCATTTGAATATATAGTAATACGCTTAGTCAGGTCACCATGTCTTTCGTCAATATCTTTAATTATTGCAGTAAGTTCACGTTCACCATTTGTAATAGGTGTAATAATTTTTCTTAATACTACAAGAACAGCTATTATAATAGAAAGAACACATATCGAAATAGTGACAATATTTATTACTGAAGATACCTTGTATACACGCTGTAGCTCAGTTTTTGCCTCATTAGATGCCGCCCTTGAATCATTTACCATTTTTTCAATTTTGGCATATAAATTGTCAGAATAATTTTTTAAATCAACATTTGCAACATTAAAAGCCTTTTCTTTCTTATTATCGGCACTGAGTGCCATCATATTGGCAATATTTTTCTTAAATCCTTCATAATTGCCAAGAAGTACAGTAAATTCCTGTTTATCAGAATTGCCAAGGTATTTTCTGTAGCTTTCAAATGTTTCATCAAGTTTTTTTTCATCTGCATTAATTAAGCTGACAAGTTCAATCATAGTGGTTGAATCGGTTGCAACTATATGTGATAATGCCATATTATGTATATTTTTTGCCTGGCCCTGAAGGTCTGCAAGCACTGTTATTCCTGTAAGATATTTATCAGAAATAGTAGTAGCTTTAGCATTAACATTTTTCAGGTTTACAATTGAAATTGTATTAGTAAAAATTGCTAGTACTGCTAATATAAGCAATGGTGTAAACAGCCAGGTTTTAATACTTGATTTTCTTTTGCTGGGTTTCTTAACTTTTTTAGACATCTTAATCCCTCCATTCTATTTTCTTTACCAGAAATCAGCCTACTGTAGAAGCTTTAATCATCTTAACCATGTTGTCCAGTATACTCTGGAGGTTTTTGCCGCCTGTACTTCCTGATGCCATAAGCTTTCCAAATTCAGTAACAGGGTCCCAGTAATTGCCGCCAAGCCTTTGCAGTTCTGAAAATTCAGACTGTGCAAGTACAGCCTGTACGGCCTGTGACTGCATTATCTCATTATCTTTAGAGGCATTAATATTAGATGGCCCCTGTCCTCTTATTTCAAAACGAAGTTTCTGGTTCTCTTCATTAGAAATATATGCTGCAAGCTTATGTGCCCAGTCAAGGTTCTTAGAGTAAGGGTTTACACCAAGCATTTTGTAACCAAAATAACATGCCATTTGTATTTGTTTACCTGCAACTGTATATGTAGGCAGTTTTGTTGCAGCGTAATTATTACCAAGCATGTCTTTTATTAAACTCTCGTCCCATACACCACTTACACATGCAATAACACTGCCATCCTGGATTCCTTTAATCCATTCAGTAGTATTTTTAAAACCTGGGTTTCTGCCAATTTCCAGAAGAGCATTAGCAACATCAACCCCTTTAATACTGTTTTTGATAGAATTCCATGTACAGAAGTTTGTTACACCATCTTTATTTAAACCTACTTTTAAACCAGTCTGGCCATAAAATGAATATAAGTACCATCCTGATGTCCAGTCCATAGCAAACTTTTTCTTGTTTTTAGCAGCTATTTCAAGAATTTTATCAAGTGATTTTACATCTTCACTGCTTAAATATTTCTTATTGTAATACAGGAAATAGCCGTTATCAGCAGTAATAGGGTATCCATAGATTGTGCCATAGATAGTTACAGCATCTACTGCTGATTTAATATTGCTGGTCCTGATTTCTTCTGGGTTTATTACTGGTGAAGCAGCACCACCTGCAACAATTGTCTGTATATCACCATCAGTTGTTGTATATACATCAGCACCATTTAGTACATCATTTAAAAGTGCAGTACGGCACTGTCCTTCAACTACAGGAGACCATTCAATATTGATATCTGCATCTTTTTCATATTCTTTTATGAATTTCTGTGTAACAGCAGTAATATACTCTTTATCTTCCTCGCCTGCCCATATTGAAAGTGTTACTTTTTCTTTACCCTGGTTTTTTCCATTGTTCTGGCTTGTTTCTTCTGATGAAGAATCTTCTTTGGAAATATTCCCATTGCAGCCTGTAAGAAACAGGCAAAATACAGAAACAGCCAGAAGACATTTTAACAAATTTTGCTTCATACCAGTTGTTCCTCCTTTATTAAAATAATAGTTTTCCATGCCAGGCGTCCCCAAAAGCCATAGCATGGATATAACAAATATTATACTCCCAAAAGCTGTTTATAGTAAAAATCAACAAATATATGTTCCAACTATAAACAACTTTAGTATAATTTTAATACATAATTGCAAAATACACAATCAGAAATAATAAAAAAAATCTTTTATAATAATATATTGATTATTTTTAACCAGTATAAAGGATAAATGGTGTCTGGTATACTAATGCAAGATAAATAACTATACAAGAATGGTGCCATTTAATTAATATTGCCTGCAAGTTATGGCACAACTTGAAAAGAGTTGCAGACAGATGTTTTTTGTTATAATATATATATTGTTTTTTATGCACTTTTTGATTTTTAAAATATGCTTTAGTTTATTTGTTTTGGAGGTTGTATACATGGATACTTTAAAGGAATATTATCTTTCAGCAGGAATAAGTGAGGATGTATATTGTTTTTGTGACAAAGTACAAGAAAGCCTTAAGGAAAGGTTTGAGGAAATAGACCAGACAGCTGAATTTAACCAGATAAAAGTCCTCAGGGCAATGCAGGAATACAAAGTAAGTACAGGGTGTTTTGAAACATCTACAGGTTATGGTTATGATGATTTAGGAAGGGAAATACTTGAAGAAGTATATGCCAAAGTATTTGGGGCAGAATCAGCCCTTGTACGTCCACAGCTTACATGTGGGACACATGCACTGACAGTTGCATTGTCTGCTATTTTAAGACCAGGGGATGAGCTTTTATCACCAGTTGGCAGGCCTTATGATACATTAGAAGGAGTAATAGGAATTAAAAAAAACAGCCCGCCATGTTCACTTAAAGAATATGGCATAACATACAGGCAGGCAGACCTTATGCCTGATGGTTCATTTGATTATGAAAGTATCAGGGCAGCAATAAATGAAAGAACAAGACTTGTAACAATACAGAAGTCAAAAGGATATGAACCAAGACCTACTCTTTCTGTAAAACAAATAAGTGAACTGGTATCATTTATAAAATCTGTAAAACCTGATGTAATATGTATGGTTGATAATTGTTATGGGGAGTTTATTGAGAAAACTGAGCCTGTACAGGCAGGTGCCGACCTTTGCGTTGGTTCACTTATTAAAAATCCAGGTGGCGGGCTTGCTCCAATAGGTGGGTATATAGCAGGCAGGAGTGACCTGGTTAGTATGTGTGCACACAGGCTTACAGCTCCAGGGCTTGGAAAAGAGACAGGGGCTACATTAGGGCTTAACAGGGCTTTTTTCCAGGGGCTTTTTCTTGCGCCTGTAGTTACTGCAGGTGCCCTTAAGGGCGCAATATTTGCTGCAAATATATATGAAAAGCTTGGGTTCAGGGCTGTACCCGGTGCAGACAGCCAGAGGTATGATATTATACAGGCAGTCATGCTGGGTTCTAAGGAAGCAGTTGTTTCATTCTGCAAAGGCATACAGGCAGCATCACCAGTAGACAGCCATGTTGCACCAGAACCATACGCAATGCCAGGATACCACAGTGATGTAATAATGGCAGCAGGTGCGTTTATACAAGGTTCGTCAATAGAGCTTAGTGCAGATGCGCCAATCGAACCGCCATATGCAGTATATTTCCAGGGAGGTCTTACATGGTATCATGCAAAGTTTGGTATTACTATGTCACTGCAGTATATGAAAGATGCAGGGATTATAAAATCTCTTTGAAGTTTTTAGGCTTTTTTTAGAAAAATTTGCGAAAAAAACAACTGTTTTTAATAACCTGCTTATATACAAAAAAAATAATTTATGATAACATAAGAAGTGTATGTATACCGGGGAGCTTTCTGTAACAGGGAGGCAGTATGGATACAGATAAATTAACTATGAAAGAGATGCCTGTTTCAGAGAGACCATATGAAAAGTGTATACAATATGGCACAGCATCTTTATCAGATGCAGAACTTCTTGCAGTAATAATACGCACAGGCGGAAGAGGAGAAAGAGCTACAGAACTTGCGTGCCGTATTTTAAACAATGTGCCAGGCGGAAAACTGGGAGGTCTTTTCCAGATGTCATCAAGGCAGCTGGAAGAAATTAAAGGGATAGGCAGAGTTAAAGCAGTACAACTTTTATGCCTTACTGAAATAACAAAGCGTATGATGTCACAGGCGGTTGTAGAAACACAGCTTGTGTGTACAGAACCTGGTAAGGTAGCTGCTTATTTTATGCCTAAGATGAAGTTCCTTGAATATGAACAGGTAAGGCTGCTTATATTAAATGGAAGGAATGCGCTTGTAGAAGATATAGTTATCTCAAATGGTTCTTTTAATTCTGCAATGGCATCACCACGTGAAATATTTTATAATGCACTTAAGCACAGGGCTGTATCAATAATTATTTTACATAACCACCCGTCAGGTGACCCTGCGCCAAGCCGTGAAGATGTGGTTCTTACAAAACGGCTGGCAGATACGGGTGGTATTGCAGGTATTCCCTTGCTTGACCATATAATTATAGGGGATAACCGTTATGTAAGCATGAAAGAAAGCGGTTATGGGCTTTAGGGCGGGTTTTGGGCATCCCCATTGGAAGGAGCGTTTTCATGTCACAAAAGACTTATGGTATAGATTTTGGGACAAGTACCATTAAAGTATATAAAAAAGGCGAAGGCATAATATTACTTGAGAAAAATGTAGTAGCTACTATTGACAGTGGTAAGAAAGCTGTGGCAATAGGTGAGAAAGCGTATGAGATGTTTGAAAAGGTACCACCAAGCATACATGTTTCATTTCCACTGAGCCATGGTGTAATAGCAGATATGCAGGATATGATTGCCATGTGGAATTTTATGCTGCCAAACCTTGGCGGACACAGAAAATTAAAGGGTGGTGAATTTTACCTTTCTGTGCCTGCAGATATTACAGAGGTTGAGAAACAGGCATATTCACGTATAATAGCAGAAGGGGAATATAAGCCAAAACGCATCTTTCTTATAGACAAGCCTGTTGCTGATGCATACGGGCTCGGGCTTGATGTAGAAAAGACAAATGGGGTGCTTATAGTTAATATAGGTGCAGATACTACAGAGATATCTGTTATCTCACTTGGCGGGGTAGTAGTAACAAAACTGCTGCCATATGGCGGTAACTGGTTCGACAACCAGATTATGAACTATGTACGTAAGGAATATAATTTTGTTATAGGCAGAAGGACAGCCGAAACAGTTAAACAATCTCTTGTATCAGCAGAACCATCTGATGTAAATGTTAAAGTTACAGGACGTGACATAGTAAAGGGCCTGCCTGGTGTAATAGAGCTGTCATCACAGGAGATTTATCCAATAGTAAAAGATATATTCCAGGTTATATCTTCATCTGTACGCTCAATGCTTGAAAGGACACCTCCAGAGATATCAAGGGAAATTAACCATGATGGATTATATCTTACAGGTGCATCATCATGGATTAGCGGAATTGACAAGCTTATCTCTGGTGAGACAAATATAAAAACGAATACAACAAAGGATGCACAGAAAACAGTTGCCAAAGGCCTTGGGTATCTTGCAGAACATCCAAAGCTTGCTGCTGCTTATGTATCCCATTTAAAATAATGGAGGATATTAAGAGATAATGCGTAAAAGGACGAAAATTAATATAGACCCCAAATATATTCTGGTTATCATAGTAGTTGCGTGTGTTGTATTAATGCTGGTTTCTTTTAAATTCCAGGAAAAAATGACTCCTGTGCGTTCAGCAATCGGCAATGTAATTACCCCTATGCAGAATGGGATAAATAAAGTAGGGGCTAAAATTGCAGAGCAGATTGAATATATAAATACTGTTAAAAACCTTGTAGATGAAAATAAAGAACTTAAAAAACAGATTGAACAGCTTTCTTCTGAAAACAAGCTTTTGCAACATGATAAATATGAACTGGAAAATTTCAGGAAGCTGTATGACCTGGATGGACAGTATGAAAGCTATCCAAAGGTAACAGCACGTGTTGTAAGCAGTGGCAATGACAACTGGTACAATACATTTATAATTGACAAAGGCTCAGATGACGGGCTTGCTGTTAATATGAATGTAATGGCAGGGGACGGGCTTGTTGGCATTATTACAGATGTTAATAAATCTTATTCCAGGGTGCGTTCAATTATTGATGATGCAAGCAATGTCGCAGGTACATTCCTAAAGACATCTGATGGCTGTATAGTTAGTGGCAACCTTAGCCTAATGAACGAAGGTGTAATAGAAATAACAGATATAAAAGGGACTGCCAATGTAAAAGATGGATATGCAGTAGTGACTTCACAGATAAGTGACAAATATCTTCCAGGAATACTTATAGGATATGTAAAGGATATAAAAAGAGATTCATCAAATATTACACAGACAGGACGCCTTATGCCAGCAGCAGACTTTTCAAAGCTGAACATGGTACTTGTAATAACACAAGTAAAGGATTCAGAAGATTTGGAGGAGATGTTAAGCAAATGAAACGCTATATAAGCATGTTCCTTATTATAATACTATGTTTCCTGCTACAGACAACTTTATTCCAGAACTTAAAAATTGCAAATGTATCACCAAACCTGCTAATTATATTAATATCTTCCTATGGTTTTATGTATGGCAGAAAATTTGGCATGATTTCAGGTATTCTTTGCGGCATTATGTCAGATTTTATTTATAATGACATTATTGGGATTTATATACTTATATATGTACTTGCAGGTTATATAAATGGGAGTGCGCATAAACTATATTTTAAAGATGATATGTCAATACCTGTATTTGCTATTGCACTTAGTGATTTATTTGTAAATACATTGTTCTATACATTTAGTTTTCTTTTAAGGGGAAGACTCGATATACTGGTATATATGAAAAATATTATACTGCCAGAACTTGTATATACAGTAATAATTGGTGTAATAATCTATAAAATGCTGAATAAACTTGAGGACAAAATGTATCCTCCAGTAGAAGTTCCGCTTGACAGTGGCAATAATACAGGACAAGAGGAAATATAATATGCCAGCAGGTTATTGAAAGGGAGGTTTTAATATGTTTGATACAATAAAAGAATATCTTAAATCATTCTTCCGTTCACGCCTTCTGCCAATAACAGTTGTATATATATTATTGTTTGCAATACTTACAAACCGTATGTTTGAATTACAGATAATAGAAGGCAATACTTATTCAAGTGAAGAAGAAGCACGTACTACAAAGATACGCCAGCTTAAAGCATCGAGAGGCAGCATATATGACTGTAATGGAAAGCTGCTTGCTTATAATAAGCTTGCCTATAATGTTACATTTACAGAAAATAATGCTGTAGGTAAACTTACATCAGAAGAAAAAAATATAATGGTATACAATACAATTAAAATAATTGAAAATAATGGCGGGGCTCTTTCTGTAGAATCCTATATGGAAGCTGATAAAAAAGGAAGACTTAAATTTACTGTTGATGGCAGCACTCTTTTAAGGTTTAAAGCAGAAATCTATTCCAAACCAGTAGACGAACTTACAGAAGAACAGAAGGATGCATCTGCACAAGAGTTATATGATTTTATAAATTCTGATGATATAAATGGTCCAAGGTTTGCTATAGACAGCGGGAAATATGATATACAGACTGCTATGAAGATACTGGCAGTCCGCTATGCAATATTTATTAACAGATACCAGCAGTATAAAACAGTAACTCTTGCATCTGACGTCAATGATAAAACAGTTGCTGCAATTAAAGAAAACAGTGCAGAACTTCCAGGTGTTGATATAACAGAAGATACAGTACGTGTCTATAAAAAAAGTAAGTATTTTGCACATATTATAGGTTATACAGGTGCTATTTCTTCTGAAAAGCTCGCCGCAATGCAGCAGGAAAATTCACAGGGCGGATATACTTCTGATGACCAGATAGGTATTTCAGGTCTGGAAAGTTCATATGAAGATTACCTGAAAGGGGAAAAGGGAAGTGAGAAGCTTACTGTAACTGCTGGTACAAACCGTGTTACAGATATAAGCGGAAGGACAGACCCTGTTGCTGGCAATGATTTATATCTTACAATAGATGCAGATTTGCAGGAAGAATGTTATAACCTTCTTGAAGAACATATTGCAGGAATACTTGTAAGTAATATGCATAACAGTTCTGATGCAGGAACAAAAGGCAAATCGGCCTCTGGTATAAAAATACCTGTTTATGATGTTTATAATGCACTTATACAAAATAACCTTGTGAATGTTACAAGGTTTACAGATAAAAATGCGTCGGAGCTTGAGAAAAGCACCCACAAGAAATATAAACAGAAATCAAAATATATTATAAACCAGCTTAAAGACATACTTAAAACTGGAAGCCAGAAAACATCTAAAGATTTGTCTGATGATATGGTAGAATTTACAGATTATTTTTATAGTATGTTGAAAGAAGAGCAGATAGTGCTGGCAGACCAAATAGATATTTCAGATGCAACATATAAAAAATATGCTGCTGGAAAGCTTAGCCTGAGTATGTATCTCCAATATGCAATATCTGAAAACTGGGTAGACCTTGGCAACTTAAATATTGGTGATGAATATTACAGTACATCCCAGATTTACCAGATGCTTGTTGATTATGGTCTCAGGCTTTTGCAGGAAGATACAGAATATATTAAAATGGTTTACAGTTACCTTATATACCACTATGAACTTTCTGGAAGGGACTGCTGTCTGCTTATGTTTGACCAGGGCAATATTAAATATAATGCAAGTGAGTACGAAAATCTGGAAAATGGATTGTTGTCTGCTTATTCATTTCTTGTAAAGAAAATTAAAAAACTTGAAATTACTCCAGGGCAGCTTGGGCTTGAGCCATGTTCAGGTTCAATCGTAATAACAGATGTCAATACTGGCAAAGTAAAAGCCATGGTGACATATCCAAGCTATGACAATAATAAAATGGCAAATAAAGTAGATTCAGAGTATTTCAATACTTACCTGACACAGAGCAAATCTTCCCCGCTTATAAACAGGCCTGTACAACAGGCGATAGCGCCGGGTTCTACATTTAAAATAGTATCTTCTGTTGCAGGACTTGAAGAGGGTGTTATAAATACAAATACAACAATATATGATGCAACTGTTTTTGATAAAATAGACCATCCTGCTAAATGCTGGAGTTCTGCGTCACATGGCAGTGTCAATGTATCTACAGCCATAGAAGCCTCCTGTAACTATTTCTTCTATACTGTAGGATACCTGCTTAGTGGCAAGACGTCTAATGGCAGCATTAACTATTCAAGAGGTATAGACAGGTTAAAAAAATATGCGGAGTTATTTGGGCTTACTGACAAATCCGGTGTTGAAATCCCTGAAATGTCACCAACATTTGCAAGCGGTGACGCTGTACGTGCAGCAATAGGCCAGGATACTAATGCATATACGCCTGCGCAGGTTTCAAGGTATATTACGTCTGTTGCCAATAACGGTACAACATATGACCTTACACTGGTAGACCAGATTAAAGATGTTAAAGGAAAGACTGTGCTTGCCAATAAGGCAAAAACAAGGAATAAAGTTAATGTTGCAGATTCAACATGGAATGCAGTACACCATGGAATGTACCTTGTTGTAAATGGACCACGTAGTTCCATTAAGCCAATGTTTGCAGGGCTTAATATAAAGGCGGCTGGCAAAACAGGTACTGCGCAGCAGACAAAATTTCATCCTAACCATGCGTGGTTTGTATCATATGCTCCATATGACAGCCCTGAAATAGCAGTTACATGTAATATACCTAATGGTTATACATCATCAAATGCAGCACAGACTGTAAGGGATGTTTATAAATATTATTTCAGTAATAAGGGAAAGAAGGACAAACCAAGAAAGAAAGTTTCAGGAGCTATTAAAATGCCAGAATCAAGTTCACATATAGATTAACTTTATTAATATTTTGGAGGGAAAGGTAAAAGAAAAAAGAAGAAAGGATAAAATGCAAACACTGGTCTTTCAGCTTTTGTGTTTGCGCCCGGGCTGGAATATATAAACCAGACCGGGGCTTGGTGCAAAATATGAATGATACTGTAGTTATTAAGGGAAGCAAATCAGGAATAATACTGGTATTAAGCCCTGATGCCAGCTATGAAACACTGAAAAAAGATGTTGCTGCTAAATTCCAGGCTTCTGCGTCATTCTGGGGGGCTGCTTCAAAGGCAATATCATTTAAAGGGTATGAACTTTCAGATGAACAGAAAAATGAGATTATAGACATAATACAAGATAACTGCCAGCTTTCAATAGTATGCATAATGGAAGATGACCCGCTGGTAGAATCAGCTTTCAGGAAATCCATTGAAGACCACGCCATAAAAGATAAAGATATCAGTAATACAGGCCAGTTTTATAAAGGAAACCTGCGTTCCGGCCAGGTGCTTGATGTGGAGACAAGCATTATTATAATTGGTGATATAAAGCCTGGTGCAAAGGTTATTTCAAAGGGCAATGTAATAATACTTGGTTCACTTAAAGGCAATGTATATGCAGGGGCTTCTGGCAATCCCAATGCATTTGTTGTAGCACTTGACATGCATCCTGTACAGATAAGGATAGCTGATACAATCGCCCGTTCCCCTGACAACCCTGGCAAAAGTGCAAAATATGAAACGAAAATAGCTTTCCTGGAGGATGGGAATATCTATATAGAGCCTCTGGATAAAGATGTTATATCTGATATCCGTTTATAAGCTGGTACTTGAATTTATAATAACCAGCATGTAATATAGTATATGGACATGTTTATAACCTCATGGCTGCTTTGGGCTGCTTTTGACGGGGTTAAATATAAAGATACAAAATAGTTGACAGGAGGAATTAAACTATGGGAGAAGTAATAGTTATAACATCTGGAAAGGGCGGGGTTGGAAAGACAACATCTACAGCCAATATAGGGACAGGGCTTGCTATGATGGGTAAAAAGGTTGTATTAATTGACACTGACATAGGACTGCGTAACCTTGATGTTATAATGGGATTAGAAAACCGGATTGTATATAATCTTGTTGATGTCGTTGAAAATAATTGCAGGATTAAACAGGCACTTATAAAAGATAAAAGATATCCTAACCTTTATCTTTTGCCATCTGCACAGACAAAAGACAAAAGTGCTGTTACACCAGAACAGATGAAAAAGCTTACAGGGGAATTAAGGAACGAATTCGATTACATACTTTTAGATTGTCCTGCTGGAATAGAACAGGGATTTAAAAATGCTATAGCAGGTGCAGACCGCGCACTTGTAGTAACTACACCAGAAGTGTCTGCTGTACGTGATGCAGACCGTATTATAGGGCTGCTTGAGGCTAACGAAATCAAACAGACACATCTTATAGTGAACAGACTCCGTACTGATATGGTAAAAGAAGGCAATATGATGTCAAGTGATGATGTTGTGGAAATTCTTGCTGTTGACCTGATTGGAATTGTTCCAGATGATGAACACATTGTAATATCTGCAAATAATGGCGAACCTCTTACCGGTTCTGACTGCCAGGCAGGACAGGCATATATGAATATATGTAAACGTGTTCTTGGAGAAGAAGTTCCTTATCTGGATCTGGAAGTAACAAAAACATTTTTCCAGAAATTTGCAGCAATTTTTAAAAGATAGTACATATATAAATAAATACGGAGGAATTTTATGAGCTTTTTATCAAACTGGTTTAAAAGTTCTGAAAGCAGCAGTAATATTGCCAAAAACCGCTTAAAAGTGGCGATTACATCTGACAGGGCTGTATGTTCACCAGAGCTGATGGAACATATGAAGAATGATATTATCAAGGTTATTTCAAAATATGTGGATATAGATACAGACGGCCTTGATATAAAAGTTACAAGAACTGAACTTGATGATGATTCAGGCACAGTAAATGCTGTGCTTGCCAGTATACCCATAAGGGATACCAAGCCTTTCCGGAAGTAAAGGAGTATTTAGATGATTAACCGTATTAAAAAATACGACTGGAAGAAATATAATTTTTCCCTTTTATGTGTAGTAATTGTTATCTGCCTTATTGGTGCATTCTGTGTAAAACTTGCAGGGGGTGAAGAAAAAGGTATGTCCTTTATGAAAGGACAAATAGCCGGTCTTATACTTGGGCTTTTTATAGTAATGATACTGTCACTTTTTGATTACCACTTTATATGCCAGTTTACAGCAATTTACTATATCTGTGGTGTACTGCTTACACTTGCTACACATTCACCACTGGGTACAAGTAATAATACAGATGTAAAGAGATGGATAAAGCTCGGTCCAATAACTTTCCAGCCTGTTGAGCTTATGAAAATTATATTAATACTTACACTTGCCACACTATATTCAAAATTAAGGAATAAAGTGGACAAAGTAAGCACACTGTTTATAATTGTAATTACTACAATGGTGCCAGTTGGTGTAATTTTAATGCAGCCAGACCTTTCGTCAAGCCTTGTAGCAGTGTTTATTATGGTGGTACTGGTATTTGCAGCAGGAACAACATATAAAATACTAGCTCCAATAATAATATCGGGTGTGCCACTAAGCCTTGTGTTGTTCTGGTATATACAGCAGCCAGACAATTTTATATTAAGAGGATACCAGTTCAGGCGTATATATGCGTGGCGTCATCCAGAAGATGACCCTGGCCAGCTCAATATGCAGCAGAATATATGTATGCGTGCAATCGCTTCTGGCAAACTGTATGGAAAATATATACAGGATGGAGGCAAAGAGGGAGCAACACGTGTTTATAATTCAGTGCCAGTTAATGAAAGTGATTTTATATGGTCTGTAGCCGGGGAAGAGTTTGGGTTTTTAGGATGCTGTCTTATACTGCTTCTTTTTGCAATAATTATATTTAAATGTTTTACAGTTGCTAAAAAGGCACAAGATTTTCTTGGAAAGATGATTGCACTTGGGGTAGCAGCAATGTTTATGTTCCAGGTTTTCGCAAATATATGTGTTGCGACGAGGATTTTTCCCAATACAGGGCTTCCGCTTCCGTTTTTAAGTAATGGGCTGAGTTCCATGGTATCATCCATGATTGGTATAGGACTTGTTATGAATATAGGTATACAGCCCGCCAGAACAAGTAATTCAGGCTTTACAATGCGTGATTCCGACAGGGATATAGATGTTGATTTAGATTTATAGATACTATAATATATGGGGTGTTATAGTATATTAATATATAACCAGGGGGTGTTAAAATGAATATAGGACTTGTAGCACATGATGCTAAGAAAAACCTTATGCAGAATTTCTGTATTGCATACAGGGGAATTTTAAGTAAGCATAATATTTATGCAACAGGGACTACAGGAAGACTTATTGAAGAAGTTACTAACCTTAATATACACAAATATCTTGCAGGACATCTGGGAGGTGAACAGCAGCTTGCATCACAGATAGAGCATAACCAGATAGATATGGTTATTTTCCTTAGGGACCCGTTGTCTCCTAAGTCACATGAGCCAGATGTAAATAATGCAATCCATCTTTGTGACACATATAATATTCCATTTGCCACAAACCTTGCAACTGCTGAACTTCTTGTAAAAGCACTGGACAGAGGTGACCTTGAATGGCGTGAAATACTCAGGAAAGAAGAAATGCAGGAATAATACTGGCATCAGATTAAGAAAGGCATGGATTAATATGTGGAAAAAAAGAAAACTGGTATACAGTTTTGCAGCAGTTATTTTAGTTTTTGCCATTTTAACTACTGGATGTGGAGATAAAAAAGACTTTTTCACAGAATATGGGATAACACTGCCAGCAAGTGGCATATCTTATGACAGTTCTAAGTATTACAGCCAGGACTATCTGTCAGGGAATGTCTGTGTTATACCAGTATCAGAACAGGACAAAGAGAATAGCAGCCTGCCAGCAGACGCAGCACTTCTTATAAATTCGGATACAGATGAGGTAGTATATTCACAGAATATATATAAAAGGTTATATCCTGCCAGTGTAACTAAAATTGTAACTACGCTTCTGGTATTAAAATATGGAAATCTTGATGATATAGTTACAATAAGCTATAATGCGTCCCATATAACAGAATATGGTGCCAAATTATGTGGATTTGAGGAGGGCGACCAAATTAAATTAAAAAAACTGCTTTATGCATTTATGGTATATTCAGGAAATGATGCAGGCATAGCTATTGCAGAACATATATCTGGAAGTGAAGAAGAATTTGTAAAGCTTATGAATAAAGAAATGACAGGGCTTGGAGCTGCAGGCAGCCATTTTACTAATTCACATGGCCTTCATAATGACAACCACTATACAACTGCATATGATTTATATCTTGTTTTTAATAAACTTGTCTCAGATTACCCTTTATTTAATGATATTATAAAACAGGGAAGTGTTAAAGCAAAATATAAATCGGCAGATGGGACTAAAAAGGAAATGATTTTTACCTCAACTGTAAAATATAAATTAAATACCGAAACAGCGCCAGAAGGTGTTAAAGTGACAGGTGGTAAAACTGGCACTACACAGATGGCTGGTTCTAATCTTATTCTTTATTCAACGGGGCCTGACGGCAATAATTATATTTCAGTTATTATGCATGCAAGTGATGTATACAGCTTGTATGACCAGATGAATTACCTGCTTGGACTGGAAGGTAAAAGCAAAGAGGAGTAAGTCCATTATAATGAACTTCCCCCTCTTCTTGGTTATCTGGTACATGCCTGCTGTTTCCAGTGCAGCTAAGCAACAGACTTCAGGCTATTCACTGGTTGTATGGATACGGCCATAATAGCTTATTGCGTACAGGCCTCCGATTCCAACTGCTGCATATATAATGCGTGACAGCAGTGACATATCGCCAAATATGACACGTACTAGGTCAAAATCCAGAAATCCAATAAGCCCCCAGTTAATTGCTCCAATTATAACGAGTGTCAGCAGGACATAATCAATAACTTTCATGCAAATTCCTCCTTTTTGTTAATGTTACAATACTAATCATTTCCTTGAAAGTTAAAAATATGTATAAAATAAATTAATAAATTATACCAAGGGTGGACAAATGTCTTTTTTAAGTCTATAATAATTGAGTTAAATATCGTATCTGGAGGGAGGAGTCGTTTTGGCAGGACATAAACGGAACAAAAAAGTTGTTAAAATGAAACGTCGTCCACGTCTTGCTGCCGGACTTATATTAATTGGTTTTTCAGCCTGCCTTCTTGTCCTGTTTATACAGTCCCTGGCAAAAGAGCATATTTCGATATATGAAGTAACAGAAACGGAGATTGCTGATGATGAAATTATAAGAGGTATTATTATAAGGGATGAATTACTTGTCAGTACAAAGAAGAAAGGATATATAAATTATTATGTTGGTGACGGGGTCAAAATAGGAGCTAATACTGTTGTTTATTCAATAGATGAAACAGGGCAGTTTGCTGATGGCCTTTCAGTGCTTGAAACAGAAGATATTTCCCTTTCAGAAGAAGACACAAGAGAAATTAGAAGTGATATAGCTAGTTTCAGGAACAATTTTGATTTATCTGAATATGGCAATGTAATGAATTTTAAATATAATATAGATAACACTCTTCTTAAAATGACAACAGTAAGCCTTCTGGAACAACTTGACAAAGTAATGAAGAAAAAGAAAGGTTCTTCATCACTTCAGCTTGTTAAAGCAAGTAAACCTGGAATTATCTCATTTTGTTCAGATGGGCTTGAAGACTTGTCAATAGATGGTATAACCAAAGATACTTTTAATAATATGACTGATAACTGGAAACAGTTAAGAAGTACTGGAGCTGTTGAAGCTGGACAGGCAGTATACAAACTTGTCAACAGTGAAAAGTGGTCTGTTGTGCTGCCGCTTACAGACAAACAGTATAAAAAAGTCAGTGATAAAGTTACTATTCCTGTTAAATTTAAAAAGGACGGGCTTAAAACAACTGCTGGTATTTCTACTTTTATAATAGACTCTTCATATTATGCAAAGCTTGATTTTGATAAATATATGATACGCTATCTTGACAACAGGTATCTTGATATTGAAATAGAGTTTAACAGCGCTGATGGATTAAAAATCCCCGTTTCCTCTGTACTGAAAAAGAAATTTTATATAATCCCAAAAGATTATATCACTAAAGGTGGAGAGGAAGGAAGTGACGGGGTAATGGTTCTTACATACAAAAAGGATGGCACTAAAGAAACTACATTTAAAGCAACTGGTATATATTATGAAACCAAGAATGGTGATGTATATATTGATGCTTCCCTTTTTGCGGCTGGAACTACTATAATACAAGGTACTAGTGAAGGCACTAAATCAATGAAACTTGCCAAAACTGCAAAGCTTGATGGTGTATATAACTGTAACAAGGGATTTTGTGAATTCCGGCGTGTTGAAAAACTTTATTCAAATAATGAATATGTAATTGTATCAAAAGATACAACATATGGCCTTTCAACATATGACCATATTATTTTAAATCCTGGCATGATTAATGAGGATGATATTATTTATTAGGAGGTGGCAGAAATGGTTAAAGGAAATCTGTCAATAGTAGAAAACAGGATAAAGTCAGCATGTGACAGGGTGGGACGCAGTTATGGGAGTGTTACGCTTATAGCCGTAAGCAAGACAAAACCAGTAAGGATGGTAGAGGAGGCTTATGAATATGGCATAAGGGAATTTGGGGAGAACAAAGCACAAGAGATGAGGGAAAAACATGAAATAATGCCAAAGGATATAAACTGGCATTTTATTGGCCATTTACAAACTAATAAAGTCAAGTACGTTGTTGGGCGTGCTGCACTTATACACTCTGTTGATTCCCTTCATCTTGCAGAAGCAATCGAAGCAGAATGTGTAAAGAAAAATACAGATGCAAATATCCTTATCGAAGTAAATGTGGCACAGGAAGAAACGAAATTCGGTCTGGAAACTGGAGAAACAGAAGAACTTGTAAGAAAAATTTCAGTATTGCCACATGTTCATATTAAAGGGCTTATGACAATAGCGCCGTTTGTCGAAAATGCCGGAAATAACCGGATGATATTCAGGACTTTGAAAGATTTATCTGTTGACATTGGAAGTAAAAACATTGATAATGTTTCCATGAATATTCTTTCAATGGGCATGACAAATGACTTTGAAACTGCTATTGAAGAAGGCGCAACCCATATAAGGGTTGGAACAGCAATCTTTGGAGAGAGGAATATTGCGATATGCTAAATGCGCAGGAATGGAGGATAATATGGCTGGCCGCTTAGATAAATTTATGAATTTCTTAAAGTTAACCGATGAGGATGATTACGAAGACGATTTTTATGATGATTATGATGATAATTATGATGAAAAGGAATTAAAACGTGAAGAAAAGCGCATCCAGCGTGAGCAGCGGAAGGAAGATAAAAGAGCGGCATCATCATACTCACAGAATGACTATGACAGTGTTTATGATGACCCTGTGCCATTTAGCCAGAGAAAGACCTCTGCACATACATCACCAGGGAAAGTTGTACCTATCCATGTAGCTTCATCAGGCTTTGAGGTAAATATTGTAAAGCCTGCTAATTTTGGAGAATCACAGCAGGTATGTGAAATCCTTTTAAATGGGCAGCCTGTAGTTGTCAACCTTGAAGGGATAGATATAACAGAAGCACAAAGGATTATGGATTTTATATCAGGCTGTATATATTCAATTTCAGGAAATATGCGCCAGGTCTCAAGATATATTTTTATTTTCTCACCAAAGAGTGTTGATATATCAGGTGACTATATTAAAAATGTGGCAGCAAGTGATGAAGGTATAAATATTCCTACTTTAAACAAGGAGTTTTAGCCTATGCTTTATTATATAGCATATTGTTTTAATATATTTTTTATGGTTCTGGAAATATTTGTCTTGCTTTATCTTATAAAGAATATATTACCATTTGGTGTATTTGTAAAATATATTATAGATATTATGACAGCACCTGTGCTTGTTCCAGTACAAAAGATTGTAAAACATTCTGTTCTCAAGTGTTTTAAGACAGATATAAGCCCATATATACTGCTTATAGTTTTATTTTATATGGGTGGTGTGTGTTCATACATTATGGAACATTAGATAAGGGGTATAATACAATGGATTTATCAAAGGAAAAACAGATACTGTACCGCCACTTTGATGATTTAATGAAGCTTGCAGACAGACGGGGCACTCCTACATTTAGTAGTTTTGCAGGGCTTAATGAAATGGGGCTTATGTATAAGCTTTTAGAAGACAAAGGCATTACTGGAGAACTGGTTAAGAATTATGTAATTACTTTTGGCGGCTATCCATATGCAGAAAGGCAGATGGCTTGTTTTCTTCCAGATACCTTATATAAAATGGCAGGGTATGAAGATTTTCCGATAGATTGTGTCAGGATAAGTCCAGTAAACTACAAATTCTGTGATGTACTTACCCACAGGGATTTTCTGGGCACTGTAATGAATATTGGTATTGAAAGGGACCAGATTGGGGATATTATAATAAAGAGAGAAGGGAAGAACCAGCTGTTATCTGGTTATATATTCTGCCGTAATGATAAAACACCACTTCTTATAGATATTACAAGAATACGCCATACAGCTGTACATGCAGAAATTACAGATGGTACTCTGCTGGAATATGGGCAAGAGTACAAAGATATAGCTGGAAGTGTATCTTCAATGCGTTTAGACGCAGTTGTCTCCGTTGCTGTAAAGACATCACGTTCAAAATGCCTGGCGCTTGTAAAAGAGGGCAGCATATTTCTGAATGGGTGCTGTTGTACTGAAGGCTCTAAGAATATTTCTGACGGGGATGTTATTTCTATAAGGGGATATGGAAAATATAAAATAGAGCTGTCACAGTCTGTAACTAAGAAAGGACGTTACCATATAACAGTTAAACAATACATTTAAGGATAACTACACCTAAGAGGAGGTAATTGGACTATGCTTACACCAAGCGATATACGTAACCGTATGCTTAAGACTACAATGGGTGGTTATAATAAAAAGGATACAGATGATTTTCTGGATTCTGTGTACCAAAGTTTTGAAATCCTTTATAAAGAAAATAAGGATTTAAAAGACAAAGTTGCTTCACTGAGTGACGGGGTACAATATTATAAACAAATGGAAAATACACTGCAGAAGGCACTTATACTTGCAGAAAAAACTTCTACGGAAACACAGGAAGCTGCCAAAGAAGAAGCAGCTAAACTTATAAAAGAAACTAAGGAAAAGGCAGATACGCTTTTAAATAATGCAAAAGCTGAAACTGATGCTTTAAGGAATAATACAAGAACAGAGGCGGATACACTTATGTCAGAAACCAGGGAGAAAGCAGAATCTCTCCTTGAGGAGGCCAGAATACAGTCTGACCTGATTATGACGGACGCAAAGGCACAGGCTGAAATAACTAAATTAAAGGCACGCCATGATTTTGAGGATGTACAGAAATGCATGGGCAATCTTGTAAAAAGTTATAACAGTTATTATTCACAGCTTAAAAACCTTGTATCATCACAGATGGAACTTCTTGAAAGTGATGGTTTTAAATTAGAAATACCTGATATAAATAATGTAATAGATAAAGATATAAATGAAAATGAAGAAGAAACAAATTTCTCATGGAACAATACTGTAAATAATAGTAATGGTAATAATGATAATGGCAATAATGATGACAGTGCTGCTACAGAGGAAGTACTGCCAGATGAAATATCCAGCAATGGAGAGGATATAGAGGAAGAACAGGATACACCATTTACATTTATTGATACTGAATAAATGGTTAAGGAGAAAAGTTATGGGCAGGGTAATTACAGTACATTATAATAATAAACCACTTTATAATATAACTATAGAAAACAGCTACAGAGGGCTTTCTGGTATTTTAAAAGGACTTGGTACCAGCTGCCGTAAACTGTGCATAGTTGCTGACAGTACAACAGGAAGCCTTTATTTAGATACTGTCATGGATATCGCAAAAGAATATGCAGATAAAGTTGTATCATTTATATTTGAAGCAGGAGAGCAGTCAAAGAATCTTGATATAGTAGGCAATTTATATGAAAAGCTTATAAGCGGGCATTTTGACAGGAAAGATATAATCCTTGCACTTGGAGGCGGGGTTACAGGAGACCTTGCAGGGTTTACAGCTGCAACTTACCTGCGTGGCATCCGTGTAATACAGCTTCCTACATCACTTCTTGCTATGGTTGACAGCAGTATTGGCGGTAAGACGGGTGTTGATTTTAGGGGATATAAAAATATGGTAGGGTCATTCCACCAGCCTTCTGCTGTTTATATAAATACAAGTACATTGCAAACACTTACAGATGCACAATATTTCTCTGGTTTTGGTGAAATAATAAAACATGGTCTTATTAAGGATATGAAATATTTTGGATATATTTGTGCTAATATAGATAAATTAAAAAGACGTGATACAAATGTATTAGAAGAAATAATTGCTGGAAGCTGTGAAATTAAACGTGCTGTTGTGGAAAATGACCCAGAAGAAAAAGGGGAACGTGCTCTTTTAAACTTTGGACATACATTGGGACATGCTATTGAAAAGCTTATGGATTTTTCAATGCTGCATGGTGAATGTGTGGCAGCAGGCATGGCGGCAGCTTCATATATTTCAATGGAACGTGGGATGATTGGCAGCAGTGGTTATAATGATATATGCAAAATAATAAAAGAGTTAAACCTGCCTCTGGATATAAAGGGAGTTAGTGCAGAAGAAATATTAAAGGTATCAAAAAGTGATAAGAAAATGGATGCTGGAAAGATTAAGTTTATTCTGCTTGATGGAATGGGCAATGCTGTTATAAGGGATGATGTAACTGACAGTGAAATGCTTGGGGCATTAGGACAGGTTTTAAGGGGTGTTTGAAAATATTTCATTAGGAGATTTTGGTTTGAAGAAATATATATTTGGTATTATTGGTTTTATAATACTGCTTGCAGCAGACAGGGTTACAAAGGTGGCTGCACAGACCACACTTAAAGGTACAGATGGAATACCTGTAATTAAGGGAGTATTCCGTCTTCTTTACCTGGAAAACCGTGGCGCTGCTTTTGGTGTTTTACAAAACCAGCGTTTTTTATTGCTGTTTTTTACAGCTATAATATTAATTGCAGTAATTGCTGCATATATAAAAATTCCATTTACAAAAAGATACATACCTATGGAAGTGCTCTTAGTGCTTCTGGCATCAGGAGCTATAGGAAATATGGCAGACAGGGCAATATATGGTTATGTGACAGACTTTTTGTATTTTGAATTAATAGATTTTCCTATATTTAATGTTGCTGACTGTTATGTAGTTATTGCCGCTTTTACAGCAGCATTTTATATACTATTTTATTATAAAGATGAAGATTTTGAGATATTCAAGTTAAAAAAAACAAAAGGGGATTAATATGCCAGATGAAAACTATAATGTAAGTGAAACTGAAATAAATATGCGTCTTGATAAGTTTCTGTCTGGTAAACTCCCTGGAATGTCAAGGTCATATATACAGAAACAGATTAAAGATGGTAATATACTTGTGAATGGAAGTAAAGCCAAAACAGGGTATAAAACAAGTATTAATGATATAATCCAAGTACATACAGAACCACCTGTGGAACTTGAAATAGAACCAGAAGATATACCACTTGATATACTTTATGAAGATACAGATATTATTGTTATAAATAAACCTAAAAATATGGTAGTACACCCAGCACCAGGACATTATTCTGGAACTATTGTAAATGCATTGCTGTTTCATTGTAAAGATTCACTTTCTGGTATAAATGGTATACTTAGGCCTGGAATAGTACACAGGATAGACCAGGATACCACAGGGGCTATTGTTATCTGTAAAAATGATGTTTCACATAACTGTCTGGCAGAACAGCTTAAAGTACATTCTATTACAAGGAAATATAATGCAATAGTGCATAACCATTTAAAAACAGAATATGGCACTATTAAAACTACTATAGGCAGGCATCCTGCAGACAGGAAGAAAATGGCAGTTAACGTCCAGAATGGAAGAGAGGCAGTAACCCATTATAAAGTAATTGATAATCTTAATAATAAATATACTTACGTTGAGTGCCAGCTTGAAACAGGGCGTACACACCAGATACGTGTCCATATGGCAAGTATTGGAAATCCAGTGCTTGGCGACAAGGTATATGGGCCTTCAAAGTGTCCATTTAACCTGCAGGGGCAGACACTTCATGCAAGGACATTAGGGTTTATACATCCTTCTACACATAAGTATATGGAATTTGAAGCACCGCTTCCAGAATATTTCCAGAAGCTGCTGGGAATTCTTACACAAAAGTAATACAGCTTAGTATACTATTTTGATATTTATTTTAGTATATATAAGCCACCTTTAAACTTATACAGCCAGTTAATGGCGGAATGGAGAAAAAATGGATAGTATTGATAATAAAAAATTAGCAGATTTATTGTTTCCAGATGTAGTTAATACACCAGCTTATTATGAGGAAAAATACCCATATAGGAAGCTTCCTTCAAAGGCACATGTTACACGTATGGCACCAAGTCCTACAGGTTTTATGCATCTTGGCAATTTATATAGTGCACTTGCTGACGAAAGGATTGCTCATAAAAAGGGTGGTGTATTTTATTTAAGAATTGAGGATACAGACGAAAAACGTAAAGTTGAAGGTGCTGTTGAAACTATTATAAATGTAATGCGTTATTTTAATATAGAATTTGATGAGGGTGCAGGTTTTGACAGTAATGAGGATAATAGTGCTTATGGGCCATATTTCCAGAGACAGAGAGTAGAGATATACCATACTTATGTTAAAGACCTTGTAGAAAAAGGACTTGCATACCCATGTTTCTGTACAGAACAGGAACTTGAGAAGACACGGCAGAAACAGGATGCAGATAAAATCCTTACTGGTTATTATGGTGAATATGCAACATGCCGCAATCTCTCATTTGAGGAAGCAGAAGCAAATATAAAAGCTGGTAAAGAGTATGTTATAAGGCTGCGTTCACAAGGAAACCCTGATAAAGAAATTGTATTTAAAGACAGTATCAAAGGTGAAGTAAAACTTCCAGAAAATATACATGATATTGTGCTTCTTAAAAAAGATGGAGTGCCAACATACCATTTTGCACATGCTATAGATGACCATCTTATGAGGACTACAATGGTTATAAGAGGTGGTGAATGGCTTGCATCAGTACCAATACATTATGAACTTTTCAATGTCCTTGGATTTAAAATGCCATCATACGGGCATACAGCACTTCTTATGAAATTTGATGAAGAAACAGGTGGTAAGAGAAAACTATCCAAGAGAAAAGACCCTGAACTTTCACTTGACTATTATAGGAAAGACGGATACCATCCATATTGCATGAAAGTTTACCTGCTTACATTACTTAATTCTAATTTTGAAGAATGGCATGAGAAGTTCCCTGATAAAGATATTAATGAATTTCCATTTTCAGTTGATAAAATGAGCCAGTCTGGAGCATTATTTGATAAAGACAAGCTTCATAATATCTGTAAAAATGAGCTTTCAAACTTATCAGAATACGAAATGTATGATTTCCTGCATGAATGGGCGTTAGAACATGAACCTTCCAAATGCGGCATATGGTTTGCTGATAAAGAGAAAATGCTTGGTATCCTCAGGCTTTATATGGGTATTGGAATGAAACGCAGAAGAAAAGATTTTATATATGCAAGACAGGTATTTGAACTGGTTTCTTATTTCTTTGATATTGAAGAAGGACAACAAGAGAAAGATGGTTACAGAAGTGATAGTGAAACAGTAAAAGCTGTTCTTAATGAATATCTTGCAACATACAGGCATGATGATGATAATAATGAATGGTTTAATAAACTAAAAGCTATTGCAGATAAATTTGGATTTGCTTCAGATATGAAAGCATATAAGAAAGAACCAGAAAAGTACAGGGGAAATGTATCTGATATTGCTGAAATTATACGTATTGCAATTACAGGACGTGCCAATACACCTGATTTGTGGTCAATAGTGCATGTAATGGGAGAGGAACAGATGACAGAACGCATAAAAGCGGAATTGTAATTTACAGGCATATCTTAAGGTATGTTTAAAAATTAAAAAGTGCACAAATTATGTGGCTCTGGCAATTCCAAAATTTTACCAACAAAAAGCCATGTGTAACATGGCTTTGCACGCATTTCGCTTGGATGGGATGCGCAGTGGTGCTTAAGCCCCCAAACAGTTGCTTTATGGTAAAACATTTGGAACTTGCCAGAGTAATATAATCTTTGTATAAATTTAATTTTCAAACATCAATAAATCTTTTAGTTTATTGGGTTTTGTTTAACTAAATGACAAAGCAATTTTCAAATACGACTTATAACGGAGTTTATTATGAATATAACATATATTGGACATAGTGGTTTTCTTATGGATACAGGAAGTGCATATTTTTTGTTTGATTATTATAATGGAATAATACCAGAGATGGATACAAGCAAGCCACTTATAGTATTTACAAGCCATAAGCACCAGGACCATTTTAATCCTGGAATATTCAGGCTTGCGGATATATATCCAGGCACATTGTTTGTACTTGCTAAAGGTGTGCCATATAAAAACCTGGCTGTAAAATATTCAAAAAATATTGCCAGCCAGGGGGATTTTAAAAATATACTGCCAGTAAAAAAGTATATTTCTTTAGATGTTATATTGTCCAATGGAGAAAAACTTGGTATAAGGACGCTGCGCTCAACAGATGAAGGTGTAGCGTTCCTTCTTTTATATAATGGAAAAAGATATTACCATGCAGGTGATTTGAATTTATGGATATGGGATAGTGAAACAGAAGAATATAACAGAAATATGGAGAAAAGGTATATAACAGAAATGGAAAAGTTAAAGGGGATGGAAATTGATATAGCATTTGTCCCGCTTGACCCAAGGCTTGGAGACAATGCATATGCAGGACTTAAAACTTTTCTTTCTTATGTACATTGCAAACATGTATTTCCAATGCATTGCTGGGGTAATTATGGAATAATAGATTCTTTTATTGAGGAATATCCAGAATATAAAGAACAAATTGTAAAAATATTATATGAAAACCAATGTTACAGATTTTAGACTAGACAGAGAGGTTTTTATAATGAAAGTTCCAGTCCGTATAATTGTGTCTGATAAAATGCGTGTAAAATATACATTTTTGAGTATATTGTGTGCCTTGAAATATACAGTCAGGTAATGTATGTTATAAATATAATTTTTTCAATTTGGCTTTGTGTGCTTGAGAAATAAGAGGAGATGTTTTAAATCATGGAATTTTATCAAGGAACATCAGATTCTGTTATAGAACGGTTATGTAAGACAATATCAAATTTTGACAGGTCATGGCTTGAAAAATGTGTGCCTGCATCAAACGGACAAATCCGGCAATTAGAAAATATTTGTGGCCAGTACGGTTACAGTGTTCCAAGGGTATACCTTGACTACCTAAGAGCAATGGGAGAAAATGATGGAGGTTTGCTTGAAAGAGAATGGGATGGTTATATGGAACCTGGCATTAGTAATATTTTGGAGCTGTTTTGTGAAGAAGATTTTGATGCAAGAGAATATTTGCAACAAGGGCTTTTGTTGTTTTCTTATCACTGGACAGGCACACATAGTTACTTGAGTGTTAGCAGGCCAGAGGACAACCCTGTAGTTACAGACAGGGAGAATCACTACTTTGCGGGGAGTCTTGAGAAATACTTATTTCAGAAAGCATTTGACATTTATCAAGAAAAATTTAAGCATGAGTCATCAGTTGGAACGTCTATTAATTCTTGCGATGCGATATTGAAAAAGTATTCATTTTCATGTTCAATTTGTGGTGGAACAGCAGAGGAAAAAATGGCATTTGTGAGGTGGCTTGTAAAGTCTCTTGGGCTTAATGAAAAGGAAACATGGTTTAGTGATGATGTCCACTATTTTAGTTATAACGGGAGTTATGCACTGAAAGTTAATATATATCACAGTTTGTTGATTGTCTTTTCGTGTGATAACATAATGCTAAAGAAAAAGATAGATTCTAAATTAAGTCATATATTTTCGTAATTATGACATTGTCTTTGTTGTATCTGTAAAAACACGAAAACGAATTGGGAGTAAAAGTAAAAATATACATTTTATGAATATTTATAAGGCATAAAATGAAAAATCAGCCAGCAGGTACAAATAAGCATTAACCAGTGTGATTATTTATATACAAATAATAATTTTGTTATGAAACCATACTGGATTAACAGCAGTGGCAATAGTATAATAAAAGAAATTATTAAAAAGTACATAATTAAAATAAAACACGTATAACTAATTGTATCCAGGTTATTCTATTATTAACACATTATAAGCCATTTCTGGCAGAAATGAGGTAATATATGAATGACAAGGCACTATTTAAATTAACAAGTGGTTTATTTCTTGTTACTGCTAAAACTAATAAGGATAACGGCTGTATTATAAATACGGTATTACAGGTTACAGCATCACCTGTCCGTATTGTAATAGCTATTAATAATAAAAATTATACACATGATATGGTAAAAGAAACAGGACTTTTTAATATTTCAGTTCTTTCAGAAACAGCGCCAATGGATTTATATAAGAGATTTGGGTATATAAGTGGAAGGGATACTGATAAATTTAGCGGTTATAGAGGGGCAGCATATTCAGATAATGGTTGTCTGTACCTTACAGAATATAGTAATGCATATTTATCAGGCAAGGTTATAGAAACTGTAGATTTAGGGACACATACACTTTTTATTGCAGATGTAACAGATGCCCAGATACTTTCATATGGAGAGCCAGTAACTTACAGTTATTACCAGAAAAATATTAAACCTGCACCTGAAAAGAAGACAGGTAATAAATCAGGATTTATTTGTACAATATGCGGTTATATATATGAAAAAGATACATTGCCAGAAGATTTTATATGTCCTGTATGTAAACATGGGACAGAAGCTTTTAAACCTATATAAAATAAAAATATTTACAAGGAAAACACATGAGAAAATATTACGAAGCTTATGATGAGCGCTATAAAACAGTACATTTAAAAGGAGTAAGCTGGTCTAGTGATAAAAGCACCCCTGTTGTATTGGATATTATTCAAAAATACCATATCAGTTTCCAAGATAGTATACTTGAAATTGGCTGTGGAGAAGGAAGGGATGCCAGGGCTGTACTGGAAAAAGGATATAACCTTCTGGCAACTGATATTTCAAAGGAAGCAATAGAGTATTGTAAAAAAACAATTCCTTTATACAAAGATAATTTTAAAATTTTAGATTGTATTAATAATAAACATCAAAGTAAATATAGTTTTATTTATTCTGTAGCTGTTATCCACATGCTTGTTTTAGAAGAAGACAGGAATATGTTTTACAGGTTTATATATGAACATTTGACAGAAGATGGGATAGCACTGGTTTGTTCAATGGGTGACGGGATTAGAGAAATGCAGAGTGATACCAGCAACGCATTTAAGCTTCAGGAGAGAGAACACAGAACAGGGAAAATGCAGGTTGTCCATACATCATGCAGAATGGTGTCATTTGAAACATTTGAAAATGAAATAACATCAAATAACCTGGTATTAATAGAAAAAGGAATTACCACGGCACTGCCAGATTTTAACAGTTTAATGTTTGCTGTTATAAGAAAAAAGTAAAATAAAAACTTATATGGAGAAAAATATGGTCGATGTATATGTAACAAGTGCTTTTAGTAAAAATAATAAAGGAGGTAATAAGGCAGGAATAATTTTAAATATGCTACACCTGGAATATAGTAAAAAACTGGAAATTTCAAAAAAACTTGGGTATTCTGAGACTGCTTTTGTACAGAATTCAGATATTGCAGACTTTAAATTACAATATTTTACTACAACAGAAGAAGTCCCATTATGTGGACATGCCACAATAGCAGCATTTTCTACACTAATGCTGCTTGGCTTGTTAGATAAACAAAATTATAAAATAGAAACAAAGGCTGGTATTCTTAATATTCAAATTAAAGAAAATGGTCTGGTATTTATGGAACAAAACTGTCCATTATATTTAGATATACTGGCTCCAGATGTATTTGAAAGGTGTATAGATAAAAATTTTATTGACAGTAGTTTGCCAATACAAATAGTTTCTACAGGGTTAAATGATATTATGCTTCCTGTTTGTTCTAAAGAACATTTAGAAAAATTATCTCCTGATTTAAAAATGATAACAAAATTAAGTAAGGAAAAAAATGTTGTTGGAATACATATATTTGCTTTATCAGAAGAACCTGGAATAACAGCAATATGCAGGAATTTTGCCCCGCTTTATGGTATTAATGAAGAACCAGCAACAGGAACATCAAGTTGTGCTTTAGCATGTTATCTTTTTAAATATTATGAAAAGAAATCTTCATATATTTTTGAACAGGGATATAATTTAGGCAGAATATCACGGATAATAGTAAATATCACATATCATAAAGATATAATTGACTCTGTTTATGTTGGAGGATATGGACATTTACTTGGTAAAAAAAGTTTATCAGTATAAATTATATTTTATTCCTGTAATATTAATTTTCTGCCTATAACCGCACATTTTGCATCTGCACCATGTCCAATCTGAGGAGTTACTGCAACTGGAAGACTGCCTGCAAAACTTTTTACTTCATCCAGAAGCATTTCCCATTGTCCGGACTGCTGTATTTCCGTAAATGTGCCAAGAAGTATGCCAGAAGCTTTATTAAATATTCCCATCTGCCAGAGGTGTGCAAGATAAGTAATTATTTGTGGAAGTTTGCCACTTCTTGCTTCAAGCAAAATAATTTTGCCTGTACAGTCTGGAAAATATTCTGTACCTGAAAGTTTTAAAAAACAGCGGATATTTCCGCCAGTTAAAATACCTTCCATATAAGAATTGTGTATAAAATAATATGAAAATCCAGGACTAATACCATTATATTGTGTAAACCATTGTCTGGCTTCTTCTTTTTTATCCCATACCAGTGTTTTAATCTGGAAAATACCTGTTTCAATACCTGTCTTTGTGTATATTGCATTACATATTGTTGTAACATCACTATAACCATAAAAACATTTAGGATGTTTTTTGATTTCTTCAAAATCCAGGTAAGGCAGGATTTCATTTGCAATATCACCGCCAGAAATATCATAAATTGCTTCTATATCATTATCTTTAAAGAAATCTATAAGAACTTTTGCACGTTCCTGGGCTGGGACACCTCTTCTAGTATATATACCTGTATTTTCTGAAATATATAAATATGGTGATAAAACTACATTATAGCCAGTTTCTTTTAAATATAAACAGAGTTCATCTATTTGTTCCCGTGCAGTCCAGGGCAGTCCGTCTGAACAGGCTGTAAGGGCAATTTTCTTCATTTTGAACCTCCTTATTAGTTATTTAATATATTTTTTGTAACATTACTATTATTTTTTCAAATTATATAACAGGGCAGTCCGTTTTTCAAGTTATTTTTCAGGAATATATAATAATGAAAATAAATTTTAAACAAACTTTAAAGAAATATTAATAGGATTATAAATAAGCATGTGGTAAATTATATATAATATTAAAAAGTTTGGAGGAAATAGTAATGGTTTATTTGCTATCTGTTGGAATAGAGTGTTTATCAACATTAATCTTTATTATTCCAGCTATACTTATTTTAAATCATACTTTATTTAAACAAAATAATTTAAATAAAGTTATTATGGTTTTTGTATTTGCATTTTATTGTATGGCAGTTTTTTCTATAACGGGTATTCCTTCATATAATACAATAAGAATTGATTTTAGCTTTAATTTAATACCATTAGCAGATATTATTAATAATCCAGCAGGGTATATTATAAATACTATACTTAATATTATTTTATTTATGCCTATGGGATTTCTAGTACCTTCTATATGGACAGAATACCATTCATTAAAGAAAACTATATTTATGGGATTTGCCGTATCAGTTATTATTGAAATATTACAGATATTCACTTTCAGGCTTACAGATATTGACGATTTAATTACTAATACGTTTGGAACATTTTTAGGATATTATATTGGAAAACTATTTTCATTTAAATTGCCATTAAAAATATCTGGCAATTTCGAAAATACTTTTATAAAATATGAGCCAGTTATTATTTTAATAATAGTTTTACTGGTTAAATTTTTCTTAAAACCTCTTTTATCTGACACAATATGGGATATTGTATTATCAGGGCAGTTATGGGAAAGTATAAAATAAAAATTTCTATATAGTGTGTAGTATTTTCAAAAATCCATAAGCCTGGAATTGCCAGGACCAAAATATTTATATACTAAAAAATTGGAAAACGTAAAAATTATATGGCTTGAAAAAAATGTAAAATCTGGTATAATGGAAATCCAAGCCGTAACCAGGCCAGGTATGTAATGAAATTAGCTGGAGGAACTATATGGAGGATATTTTTGCCCAATTTAAAAATAAACCACAAGAAGATTTGGATAAATTATTAAAAATGCCAGCAGAAGATATTAAAGACAGTTTAAAAAGTCCAGAATTTCTTGATTTTGACATGGCAGCGCAAAACAGCCCTCTTATAAGGGAAAATGCCAGAATGAGAGCAAGGGATGAAATGTTAGAATATATTATTTCTGTGGTAAATGCGGAGATAAATGGAATATCTGATGAAGATGCTTTTGATAACTGGCAGTTGTACAAAGAATTGCACAATATAGATTAAAGAGGTAGTTATAATGCTTTGTAAAGATTTTTATTTAAAATATAAGGATTCCATTGTGTTAGTTTTTAATATAGAAACAAAGTCTTTAAAGGTAATAAATCCAAGGATGCTGCCTCTCTCTATAGCTAACAGGGAGCATACTTATGATATGATAAGAGTATTCTGTTCAAGCAGGCTGTTAATGATGAACAGGGAATATTGTAAAGAAATACTGACTGCCTGCGGCATTTGTGACCAGAGTGATGTAAATATATGCATTATGAGCAGGGCATTAAGTTTCCGTGATAACTACTGGATATGTGCAGCAGATTCTAATGAAACATGGAAAACAATTAATCTTTATAATAATGAATTTTCAATTCCTGTAGGTAAAGTTGCACTGACTGGTGATATGGATAATATTACAGTTGAAAATATAATTGATGACCAGCTTTATACAGGCGAACTTACTAATAAGGGGACAAGGGCAAAATGTTATATGAGGGAAGATGGCAATATATACCTTTTAAAAAGTGAGTCATACAAAGAAATTGCATCAGAAGTGATTTCACCATATATAGCATATGCTTTAGGACTTGACTGTGCAATTTATAAATATATTAAAAGGTTTGGACAAGACTGTTCAGTGTGCCAGATAACAACATCAGAAACAAGGGAAATGATACCATGCAGGGATGTTATGGAGTATTATGGTGAGTCTAAAATGAATTCTGAAAGTATGACTTATAATGCTTTTATTGGGGTAGATGCTATAAATTTTATTAAAATGCAGCTGTTTGATTATATTACTTTAAATATTGACAGAAACCGTGATAACTATGGGCTCTTATCCCAGAATGGCAAGTTTGTATCACTATATCCGGTTTTTGACCATGATTTTTGTTTTAAGGGAAAATCTGTTGAAGGATTTTATTTTCCATCAGGACTGACATTTAAGAAAACTTTATCAATGATAAAGTTAAAATATAGCCAGCAGTACCAGTTTGTATATTCAAGGCTGTTACAGGCAAAAAGTTTTCTTGAATCACAGAATTTTAAAGGAGTATTTTTAAAATATAAAACGCAAAAAGAATATGACGGCATGATGGGCAGGGTTAATGATTTATTGTGATATAATAAATAGCCAGGTATTACATATTTTATGGTACCTGGCTTTTATTATATTTAATTATGCTTTTACAGTTATATAATAGCATTATTTTCTATATAATATTGTAATGGATTTTGCCTTTATTTAATGGATAACTTGTTACTATAGGTGGCATATATATAAGTAATAATAATCTATAGTTTAATTTTCTTCTGGTTCACCAGTCAGTGGTTCAAAACATGGTGTGACATTATTTTGTTTTTTCTTTTCCTTATTTGATGCTTTAATAGCTTCTTTACAGAAATATTCCTGTGCACATATTTTCTGTGTGCCAGGTGCAGTATTGGGGATAATATAGCTTCCATCAGGCTGCATAATCCTCGCTTTTGTATTATCTGTAAGCTGTATATCAAGTATATGGATTACTTCTTGTTTTAATTCTTCATCTTCTACAGGAAAAAGTATTTCTACACGTTTATCAAGGTTACGTGGCATCCAGTCAGCACTTCCCATAAATACTTCTTCAAAACCATTGTTGTGGAAGTAAAATATACGGCTGTGTTCAAGAAAATTGCCAACTATTGAGCGGACAGTGATATTTTCACTTATGCCAGGCATACCTGTTTTAAGGCAACATATTCCACGCACTACAAGGTCAGTTTTTACACCTGCAGCAGAAGCTTCATAAAGTGCTGCAATTATGCCCTGGTCACAAAGAGAGTTCATTTTTGCTTTAATAAATGCTTTTTTGCCTTCTTTTGCAAACTCTGTTTCACGTTTTATAAGTGATATAAAACGGTCACGCAGCCATATAGGAGCTATTGCAAGTTTATTCCATACAGCAGGTTCAGAATATCCTGAAAGCATATTAAATACAGCAGTAGCATCTGAGCCTATTGCTTTCTGGCATGTAAGAAGTCCCATATCAGTATATATCTTAGCTGTACTGTCATTATAATTGCCTGTTCCAAGATGTACATAACGCCTTATCCCATCTTCTTCTTTACGGACTACAAGGGTAATTTTGCTGTGTGTTTTTAACCCAACAAGCCCGTATATTACATGGCAGCCTGCCTGTTCAAGCTTTCTTGCCCATATAATATTATTTTCTTCATCAAACCTTGCTTTCAATTCTACAAGTACAGTTACCTGTTTGCCATTTTCAGCAGCAGCAGCAAGGGAAGCTATAATTGGGGAATTGCTGCTTACACGGTAAAGAGTCTGTTTAATTGCAAGTACATCAGGGTCTTTAGCTGCCTGGCGTACAAAATTAACTACAGGTTCAAATGTTTCATATGGGTGGTGCAAAAGTATATCATGTTCACGTATCTGTTCAAAAAGGTTTCCGCTGCCTTTAAGATATTTGGCAGGCTGTGGTGTATAATTCTTTTTACGCAAGTTTTCAAAGCCTTCAATTTTATCAAACTTTGAAAGGAATGTAAGGTCAAGTGGACCATTAATTTTAAATATATCTTCTTCATTTACCTGAAGTTCGTTCTTAAGTGTTTTAAGCAGGCGTTTATCAATGCCATCTTCAACTTCAAGGCGTATAGCCTGCCCCCACTGGCGCTTCTTAAGCTGCCGTTCTATCTCCATAAGAAGGTCTGCTGCTTCATCCTCTTCAATATCAAGGTCCGCATTTCTCATAATCCTGTAAGGAAATGCTGAAAGAACTTCATAGTTAATAAAAAGCTTTTCAATATTTTTTTCAATAATTTGTTCCAGAAGTATAAAAGTTTTCTGTATACCAGTGCTTGAAGGTATTTCTACAAAACGTGGCAGCACGGAAGGAACCTGTACAGTTGCAAAATCAATATTATCTGTGTCATCACCATGTTTCTTTTTATTATAATGTGACATATATAATTCACGGAATTGTGTATTTTCGCCTGTGTCATTACCAGGTTTTATTTTAATAACAGCACCTATATTTAATGTTTTATTACGTATAAGTGGAAAAGGTCTTGATGAATCTACAGCCATTGGTGTAAGTACAGGAAATACTTCTGACTGGAAGAATTCATCTACATACTTTGACTGTTCTCCGTTTAAATCTTCATAATAAGAAATAATTTTTAAACCATTATTAACGAGATTAGGTATAACTTCATAATTGTATATATTATATTGGTCTTTAACAAGCTGGTGTGTTTTTCCGCTAATTGCTGCAAGCTGCTCTGCAGGTGTCATGCCCGCAATATCTTTTTTTGTATAATTTACTTGTACCATATCTTTAAGTGATGCAACACGTATCATAAAAAACTCATCAAGGTTTGAAGCTGTAATTGCAAGAAAACTCATTCTGTCAAAAAGAGGGCGTTCTTTATCCTGTGCTTCGCTAAGCACCCTGTAGTTAAATGAAATCCAGCTTAATTCACGGTTATAGAAATATTCAGGTTTAAGATAATTACTTTTTTCTGCCATATAAATCCTCCATTCTGAAATTTATTTTTACCAGGGACATGTTAAAATTGTTTTTTCTGTTTAAGTACAGGTATTATACCATATACTTCTTCAAAGAAATCCGAACATTTTCTGAATATGCCCTGTTCAAGTGTAATATCATAAAGTGTCCTGCCAGTTATTATAAGCTTATCATCACGCAGTTCTGCTGTAATATTCCGGAACTTCTGGCGGTGGCTTTTATCCATTGAAATAGCAAGCCTTAGTATTGCATTTAACTTAGCCGCTTTTATATAGTCTTCACTGCTAAATGAATCACTTATACCAGCATAGCTTGGAAAGTTTTCATTAGGATACCTTACAATATTTGCAACCATTGTACGTTCTCTTTGTGATATGCCTATTATTTCTGTAGACATAATAATTTTATATGAGTTTTCACCAACATCATTTAAGTTAATAAACTGCCCACAGCTGTTAAGTATAGCAGATATCTGTAATATAAGCCTGTCACGTTTTGTAAGGTGGTTCTGTTTTTTTAATGCATCAAATATTTTAAGTGAAATATCTTCTACATTATTATTATGGTCATCTTCACATTTATACCGTCTTGCAATATTTCTTGAAGTTGATATCATACTTTCAGTGAAATTGTGTGCAGGTGTTATTTTTTCTTTGCGTTCTGCAAAATCAGCTGCCATTCCATCACATAAGTTAATGCCTGAAAGCCAGATTTGTTCTGCTTTTGTTTCCTCAAATATATTATGGAAAATCATTGCAATAGGGAGCAGCAGTGTTGTCCTTTCAACAGGAGTGTTAAGTTCTTTAGAAAGTTCTTCAGGGCTCTGTGAAGTTATGGACTGGTAAAATTCTTCATACTCCTGTCTGTTAATAGAGTCTTTCTTTTTTCCTTTGGCATCAACAGGCTGCAGGTTTCCAAAATTGTGTACACTAAGGTATTTAACAAAGCTTTGCAGCTGGTTTCCTACAGCAATTATATTTTTAACGTTGTGGTCTGGAATATAAAGTGATACAAAATTGTGCAGGTCATTTGAAATATACTCATAAACAAGGTTCTGGTAATTGTCTGTTTGTGATTTCATATCTTGTAAAACTTCATTTATCCTTAAAGAACCAATCATTATGTTCTGGGTAATTACAAGCACGTTTTTATCAAAAAGTGAGAGCTGTATGCTTCCGCCTCCAACATCTACCAGCAGAGTTCCTTTCTGGATAAGTTTATGGAATGAATTTTCTTTAAGTGCTATTGATTTGTAACAAAGATATCTTTGTTCAGGATTGCTTAGGATTTTAATAAGAAATCCTGTACGCTGTTTTACCTGGTCAAGTACGATTAAATTATTGTCTGCTTCACGCAGGGCGCTTGTAGCAGTAATCATATAGTCAGTAATAGAATATTCTTTCATTTTTCCAGAAAAGCCATTTAAAATGTTACAAAGCTTATCTATAGTGTGATAACTTATATGCTGTGTGGAATATGTTTCGAGCCCAAGCCGTGCAGTGTGGTGTACAGATTCTATTTCGTGCACGCCATACTTTTTAGAAACTTCATATATACGCAGTGTTGTTTCATGTGAACCAACATCTATTGCTGCAAAAATTGTGACTGCCATATGAATACCTCCATTTAATTGTTTTATACTATTGATTTTAATGCATTTTTATATAAATTACCAGTTTAAGTGTATGTTTTTTATAAAATTTTATCCCATGTAAACTATATTACGAACATGTCTTTGCCTCCATTGCACCTGGATGGGATATGTAAGAATGTATATAACTGGACACTATGTGTTGTATAAAAAATTATGAAAAAGATATATGGATTATTTTTGTATTTTGTGTATAACTATGGTACAATTTTTAATATAAATTTGTTATCAGGATTGGGGGAATTATATGAGTAAGGTAAAAACTGGAATATTAGGAGCAGGACATATGTCTGGTAAAATAATGCATACAATGCATGAAGTAAAAAGTATTATGCCTGTTGCTATTGCTTCACGCAGCAAAGAACGTGCGGAAAAGTTTGCAAAAAAGTATAAATTAGAGAAGTCTTATGGAAGTTATATAGAAATGTTAAAAGACCCAGAAATTGACCTGGTTTATATAGCAACACCACCGTCAGAACATTTTAACCAGATGAAAATGTGCCTGGAGATGGGAAAAGCAGTTTTTTGTGAAAAACCATTTACAATGACTGCACAAGAAGCAGAAGAAATTCTTAAGTTTGCAGAAGAAAAGAATATTTTTGCTGGTGAAGCTATGTGGACAAGGTATATGCCATTGTATAAGGAAGTCCAGAAGTTAAGGGACTCAGAAGAGATAGGGATAATAACTGCTATTACAGCTAACCTTGGATATCCAGTATGGGAAAGGGCACGTGTCCATACCCCGGAACTGGGTGGTGGTGCACTTTTTGATGTAGGGATTTATCCGTTAACATTTGTTGATGTTATTGCAGGTATGGATTATTCTGTTTTGCATACTGTTATATGTAAGTCATGTGGAGTGGACCAGGTTAGTGCAATAATTATGTCTTATCCATCAGGAATTGTTGTATCTATGTTAAATTCTATAACAGGACCATCAGACCGCCAGGGAATTATCTATGGAACAGAAGGTTATGCTATTGTAGAAAATGTGAATAATTATGAGAGTATAAGGGTTTATAATAAAGAACACCAGTGTACCAGGGAAATCCTGCAACCAGAACAGATTAGTGGTTATGAATATGAGTTAGAAGCGGCAGCAAAAGCAGTTCTTGCAGGACAGAAAGAATGTGAAGAAATGCCCCATAGTGAAATTATAAAGATGATGAAGGTAATGGAAGATATACATATGGATATTAAAAAACAAATTTAATGTGGAGGTATTTATATGGATTTTTTTGAAGAAAAAAATGGAAGCCTGTTTTTCCAGGAAAACGGGGAAACTGTTATGGTAACTCCATGGGGAGAAAACAGCTTGCGTGTGCGCTCTGTTATATTAGGTGATATTACAGGGTATAGTGCTGCACTTCTTGATGCACCAGCAGTACAGCCAGAAATTAATATAAGTGCTACGTCAGCAACAATATGCAATGGGAATATTACAGCAGAACTTGTAGTACAGCCATGGGGCAATGCACTCCAGATTAAGTTTATTAACAAGAAAGGTGAGTGCTTATTGTCTGAAATTCCAAATGGAGGTGCATTAACCCTTAAAGCACGTCATTTTACACCACTAAATGGGGATAGTTTCCATCTTAAAGTTTCTTTTATGTCAGACCGCAACGAGAAAATATATGGAATGGGACAGTACCAACAGGAAATTATGGATTTAAAAGGATGTAACCTGGAACTTGCACACCGTAATTCACAGGCAAGCATACCATTTTATATATCAAGCCTTGGATATGGCTTCTTGTGGAATAATGCTGCTGTTGGGGAGGTACATTTTGGGCTTAATACTACAGAATGGATTGCAAATTCTACAAAACAGCTTGATTACTGGATTACAGCAGGAGATACGCCAGCACAGATTGAGGAGGCTTATGCAGCTGTTACAGGTAAAGCACCTATGATGCCAGAGTATGGGCTTGGTTTCTGGCAATGTAAACTTAGGTATTATAACCAGGAACAGGTGTTAAATGTGGCCAGGGAATACAAGAAGAGAAATATTCCATTAGATGTTATTATAATTGACTACTATCATTGGCTAAGATGTGGTGACTGGTGTTTTGATAAAGAATATTTTGAAAATCCAGAAGCTATGGTAAAGGAACTGCATGATATGGGGATTGAAACAATGGTTTCCGTGTGGCCACAGGTGGACTGGCGCAGCATAAATTTTGAAGAAATGAGACAAAAGGGGATGTTTGTTAAAGCCAATAATGGAATTGATGTACAGATGTTATTTCATGGCAATAATGTATTTATGGATGCAACAAATCCAAGGACAAGGGAATATGTCTGGGAAAAGTGCAAGGAAAATTATGCAGATTATGGAATAAATGCTTTCTGGCTTGATGAAGCGGAACCTGAGTTTACAGGATATGACTTTAACAATTACCGTTATTATGCAGGAACAGTTTCAGAAACTGGAAATATCTATCCAAGGGAATATGCCAGGCTTTTTTATGAAGGGCAGAAGAAAGCAGGACAGGATAAGATTGTAAACCTTATACGCTGTGCATGGGCTGGAAGCCAGCGCTATGGTGCACTTGTATGGTCTGGTGATATTATGTCAACATACGAGGATTTCCGTAAACAGATATGTGCAGGCATACACATGGGAATTAGTGGTATTCCATGGTGGACAACTGATATTGGAGGTTTTCATGGTGGTGTCAAAGATGAGCCGGATTTCCAGGAGCTTTTAATAAGGTGGTTCCAGTTTGGAACATTCTGTCCTGTTATGAGAATACATGGATGCCGCCTGCCAGGTGAAGACATTATAAGTAAATCTGGTGAAACCCGTGAGTGGACAGGGGCAGATAATGAAGTGTGGAGCTATGGTGAAGAGAATTATAATATTATGGTAAAATATATTAATATCCGTGAGCTTATACGTAATTATACGAGAGAACTTATGGAAGAAGCACACTTAAAAGGAACACCAGTTATACGTGCATTGTTTTATGAATTTCCAGAGGATAATGCCTGCTGGGATATTACTGATGAATATATGTATGGTCCAGATTTACTTATTGCACCGATATGTTACCAGCATGAAACTAAAAGAAAAGTTTATCTGCCAGAAGGAACTGTTTGGACAAATTCATCAGATGGAAAAGAATATAAAGGTGGTGGATGGTATGAAATAACAGCACCTATTGAAACAATACCAGTTTTTTTGCGTAATGGAAAGCAGGATTATCTTATAGGGAAAATATAGGCATAAATATATAATAGAAATACTAAAAAGGCATAAAATCTTATTAAATTATTAAGAGTTTATGCCTTTCATGGTATTTATTTTAAGTTCTCCCATTTTTTAGTATACAAGTATTTTAGCTATGGCAATGCCAAAGCATTTATATATTTGTTAGACTTTCAACTTTCCCGCCTTCTTCATAGACGTGAACTGTTAAAAATAGCTGGACTAGCTATAATATAAATTTTTATATGGTCTATCCACCTAAAGTAATATCCTGTTCCTGATACCATTGTAAAGCATCTGTAAATTGTTTTTCCTGGAAATCTGGCCATAATTCTTTTACAATATAAAAATCCGAATAGACGGTCTGGATAGGCAGAAAACCGGATAAACGGCACATTCCGCCCCACCGGATAACCAAGTCAATTCTTGGTATTTCCTGGGATGCCCATCCATTCTTCATGTCCCATTTCCAGCCGTAGTTTATTAGGAAGTTTACCTTTAATGTCTTGTTATTACAAGTAGTTTTATTCCTGTGGCCTGTATATGGAAGCAGTTCTTCAGGAAAACATGAGGAACTTGTATTGCCAATTACATATAATTCTGTATTTTCTTGTCCAGCCATTTTAACAGCCCTTATACATGCTTTTGAAAATGCAGTAACCTGTTCTTTTGGACGCTTACAGTTATCTACTGTAAATCCATAATAAGTTAATTCTTTTATACCATAATTCTGTGCTATTTTAATCAGCTTTAAACCTGGTTCTAGTCCATGTACATAACCTTCTTCTTTTTTTAATCCATTTATTTTTGCCCACCGTCTGTTACCATCTGGAATAATACCAATATGTTCTGGAATACGTTTCATAATATCCTCCAATACTTTTAACAATATATCTGTATAAATTACTACAGCACCAGATAAGTAATCCAGGTTTTGTAGTAATTAAATAAACAGCTTTTATAAATGTGGACAGATTTTAAAAATTTATACATATAATCTGGCAAATTATTTTTAGATTTTGTTATATCAGAGATTAATTACCTGCTAAATATTAGTATCCAGCTATTGTAATATAAATTAGTATCATATATTATTTCCGTGTGGTAAAACTTATTAGTTTGTATATAATGTATTGGTCAGAATTCTTTAAAATATTTTTTATATGTTATTATAAAAAGTATTACAGAAAAAGCTGTTGCCAGGTAATCCGTTACAGGCTGTGCTATTACAAGCATCTGTGCTGTATCTGACACTGCATTTAAAACAAGCAGTATAGGTATAAATAGAAGTCCTTGCCTTGATACTGAAAGTATAAGTGATGGCAGTGCTGCTCCTGTGGATTGTATTGCATTAATCATTACAAATAATATCCCTAATACAGGACCAGATATTATATATATCCTTGAGAATGTAAAACCAAAACTAAAAGCATCTTTATTTTCGAGAAAAGCTGTTACAAGTGGTGCCGCACCAAAATAGCATATTATTGTCATAACAATGCTCATTGCAAGTGCAAGGCAGAGTGAGAATTTTAAAACTGCCATATACCTTTGTTTGTTTTTAGCACCAAAACAATAGCCAAGAAGTGGCTGTATACCAGTACCCAGGCCTATTAGAAGCATAACTACAATCATATTTACTTTCATTGCAACACCAAGTCCTGCAACTGCCATATCACCATAAATTTTCATAAAGTTATTGATAATAATATTTGATGTGCTCATAAGTATACTGTTAAATGATGCAGGCACACCGATTGAAAGTACACCAGATGCTATATGGTTTCCTGCTTTGTAGTCTTTTAAATGTATTGAAAGCAAAGAGTTCTTTGATACCAGGTGCATTATATAATAAATGCTTGCTAGTATATTTCCAATAGTAGTTGCTATTGCAGCACCTGCAATATTCCATTTGAATAAAAGTATCATTACTGGGTCAAGTACTATATTTGCAACATTTCCAATAATCATTCCTACCATTGCCTTTTGGGCATATCCTTCAGACCTTATAATATTGCTGAACATATTCGATATAATTAAAAATGGGATTGAAACAGCTAATATTGAAAGGTATTCAGAAGTATATGCCATTGTTTCGTCACTTGCGCCGACAAGCAGGCATATAGGTTTATTTAATACCCATATTAAAAACATTGAAATTACTCCGGTTACAAGACCTGTCCAGAAACAGAATGAAGAAATGTTTTTAGCTTTTTCGTTATTACCTTGTCCTAACATTCTTGAAATAAGAGAAGTACCACCAATTCCAAATAACATTCCTATAGCCATAAATATAAGAAATGCAGGTGTGGCAACTGATACTGCAGCAACCATATATGCATCTTTGGTCTGTCCAATAAAAAATGTATCAGCAAGGTTATAAGCAAGTACCATTATCATGCTTATAATAGATGGTATAGCATTGTTTAAAACTGCTTTAGGGACAGGTGCATTTTTAAAAATTTCTGTTGTTTTATCTTTCATGTGTAAATACTTCCTTTCTTTATAATATTAAAATAGTTTGCTATAAACATTTGTATAGTTCATATGCAAACTATAATATTTTACAAGATTTTCCTTGGAATTTCAAGAGGAATTTAAAAAATGCACACGTCTGTTTAATATAATTAGTTTCTAAAGAAATGCAGGCTTGTTTCCTGTTATAAATATTTTAGAATGTATTTTAAGTAAATAAGGATAAAAGAAAAATTTGCCAATTATTATGTTTTTGGTGTATAATAAATCTAATGTATAAGATTATTTCTTTTGTTTGGATTGCCTGTAGTTATATTATACTATAAAATGGGTTTTGTACATTATTTATTTAAAAAAGTTGTAAACTGTTGTATTTAATTTATATATTTGGAAAAGGAAAGGTTTTATGGTATATTTTATTGCTGATACACATTTTTCAGAAGAAAATATAATATTATATGAAAACAGGCCATTTAAAAATACTGAAGAAATGGATAGTGGACTTGCCAGCCGCTGGAACCAGGTTGTAAATAATAATGATGATGTATTTGTTTTAGGAGATTTTGGAGCAGCTGGCAATGAAAAGGCTATATTAAGAAAATTAAATGGCAGAAAATTTCTTATTAAAGGAAACCATGATATAGAAACTAATAAATATTACCGTGATTCAGGATTTGAAGAAGTTTATGATTATCCAGTGATTATTAAAGATTTCTGGATATTATCACATGAACCATTATATGTAAATACAAATATGCCATATGCCAATTTATTTGGGCATGTTCATAATTCACCAATAATAAAAACATGTAGCAGCCAGCATTATTGTGTTTCTGTTGAAAGGATAAATTACACTCCAATATCTTTTGACAATATTATTTCAATAATAAAAAGCCAGAAATAGTAAAATTATATTATCTGCCATTTATATAATGCTTCCATATTAATTATAATGTCAAGCGGATATTCTCAATCCGCAATGCCTGCAAAAAGGCATTGGCTATTTGCCAAATAACAAACCAACCTTATTGCCGCTTTATGGCAGTCTGGCAGAAGCCCAATCTCCTGCCAGACTAAGTAAGCCCTGGTAAATCAAACCCACCGCTTAAGAAGCGTGTATTTTAAAGGGCTTACTTAATGAGGTTAAAATATCCAGTTAGTGCACTGGCTCCTATAAACTCTAAGAAAGTTTTACAATTACAAGGTGACAGCATATTGGTAAATTCAAGAGTTTCCTGTTCCATTTCAGAATATGCATTATCATCAATAAGCCCTTGTGGAAGAAACCATCTTACTACAATACCGTCATCAAATTCCACTAAAACTGTGTCTCCTGCTGTATTTAATGCTTCTATTCTGGAAAAATAGCTTTTCTCTGGGTGTAATGCTATGGCAAATGCTTCTTCATTGTCTTGTGACAACCAGCTCATAAGGTCCAGAAAACAGCCTCTGTTTATTTTTTCTACAGGACATGGAATAATAGTCCATTCTTCGTGTTTGTAATACCTGCTGATTTTAGGGCTGTCAATAAAGAGTTCACTATATTCTTTAAGCATATGTGGAACAAAGTCTTCATTTTTGAAACATCCAATAATATATCTTGTATATTCATTTTCTGGAAAAAAATAGCCTGTTTTATTTTTCTTCATTAAATCCCTCCCGTTACTATTGGTTTATGTCTGCTTATGTATTGTTATGCCATCTTTTGCAGTCTGTCTATAGCTTCGCTATGTTTCAAAGTTACTTTTTTTAGATTGTTTATGTCTATTTCCATTACATCAATTTTATCAATTCCATGCTGGTAACGCTTATATGTGCCAGTATAACAGGATTCTATTTCTTCCAGCCTTGGTAATATTACATTTTCCTGGAATATTTTTACTGCCTGTAAGTCTGCTTTTACTGCCTGTAAGTCTGCTTTTACCGCTTGTATTTCTGCACATAAGCCTGTTTTTAAAGACTGTATTTCATTATTGACAGGTTTTAATTTAGCATCCATCATATTAGACATTGCTAATAACATTTGTTCATCTGTCATTTTAACACATCCTTTCTATAATTGTTATAACAACTGTGTACTTTGTAGATATTATAACATATATTGTAAAAAAGTAAACCCTGTTAATTACCAGATATGTTAGATTATATTAATAAATAATTCAAATAAAAAACCAGGCATTAACACCAGTGACAGCAATTATAATCTCTGCAGGTTCTTAAATGGCTTACCTGATAAGGTTAAAAAACCGCAATAAATAGAAATTAAACCGCAATAATTGATTAGAATACTTTTAATTAATGTTATACCCTTAAAAAAGATACTATCATTTAAAGGTATTTTTTATTATTGATTTTAATTATATATAGCAGGGAGAAAGTATGTTAAGAATTGCAAAAACTGAAAACGGATTAACCAGGGGTCTGCCAGCACCGGACCCACGTATTACAGTATTTAAAGGTATTCCTTTTGCAGCACCGCCTGTATATGGAAACAGGTGGAGGGCACCAATGCCGTGTAGTAACTGGGAAGGGATATTAGATGCTTATAAATTTAAACCAATACCAGTGCAGGACAGACCTGGAATTGGAGATGATATTTACTGCAGGGAGTGGCATGTTGAACCGGATATTGAGATGGATGAGGACTGCCTGTATCTTAATGTATGGACTAATGCCAAGACAGAAGACAGTTGTCTTCCTGTATTAGTATGGTTTTTTGGTGGTGCACTGCAGTGGGGTTATACATCCGAAATGGAGATGGATGGTGAGCGTATAGCAAGACGGGGAATAGTAGTAGTTACTGTAAGTTATAGGCTTAATGTGTTTGGTTTTATGGCACATCCAGAACTTACATTAGAACAGCCTGAAGCTCCTGCCAATTTTGGAAGTTTAGACCAGCAGGCAGGGCTTAGGTGGGTAAAAAGAAATATAAAAGCATTTGGTGGTGACCCAGATAATATTACAATAGCAGGACAGTCTGCAGGCGGAGGCAGTGTGCTGTCACATATGGTCTGTAAAGAAAACAAGGGATTATTCCAAAAAGCTGTTGTAATGAGTGGAATGATAAGAAACCCCTATGAAAGGGATTTTGTTTTTGCACCTGAAAGTATGGACAGTGCACAGGAAAATGGCAGAAGGTTTCTTGAATTTGCAGGGGCAGAAAATATCAGCCAGGCAAGAATGATGGATGCAAAGTATCTTAGCAGGAAATATGCAGAATATGTAAAGAAATATCCAAGAATGCTGACAGTTTGTGACCAGAGGTTTTTAATGGGTAATCCTCTGGAGCTTATTGCAGAAGATAAATATATTAAAGTCCCAGTAATGGCAGGAAATACTAAGGATGAGTTTTTAAATACAATTACTGCTGCTACAGAAGAAGAATTAAAAGAAAAAGCGGAATTAATATTTGGTGGAAAAGCAGAAGAATTCATGGAATTTAAGGAAAGCCATGTATACAGCAATAACGGTTATGCACCTGTAAGCGGAATAGAATGTGCTGTTAAAGAAACATTTCTTAAAACAAGGGAAAATGGTAACAACGAGAACTGTTATTATTACTGCTTTGATGCAGATATTCCTGGATGGGATAATCCTGGAAGCTTCCATTCTGTAGATTTATGGTTCTTCTTTGAAACACTTGCCAAATCCTGGAGGCCTTTTACAGGAAGACATTATGACTTGGCAAGGAAAATGTGTGATTATTTATGTAACTTTATTAAAACAGGAAATCCAAATGGCACTGGTACTGATGGGGAAGAACTGCCAGAATGGAAGCCTTATACAGAAGAATGTGCATGTGAAATGCTTTTCAGGACAGATGGCATAAGGGTAAATACTGGTACTGAAAAACCATTTACCAGATTTATAATGGAACAGACTGGAATTACTAAAAATACATTTAAAAAGAAAGAAGCATATAATCCGTACCTGCCTTCATGGGAATATATACCAGACGGTGAGCCATATGTTTTTGATGGAAGGTTATATATATTTGGTTCGCATGACAGATTTAACGGGTATGTATTCTGCCCTGGAGATTATGTATGCTGGTCGGCACCAGTAGAAAATTTAGGGGAGTGGCGTTATGAAGGGGTAATTTACAGTAAGACGGATGACCCAGCAAATACTGGTGGCAATATGTGTCTTTATGCTCCTGATGTGGCAAAAGGGGCAGATGGAAGGTATTATTTATATTATGTATTAGATAGATTACAGACTGTTTCAGTTGCCGTATGTGATACACCTGCCGGACATTATACGTTTTATGGGAATGTACATTATCCTGATGGCACACTGCTTGGGGAAGGGGATAATGACGAGCCACAGTTTGACCCAGGAGTGCTTTTTGAAAAGGATAAAGTTTACCTGTATACAGGTTTTTGTGGAAAAGGTGATAAATCAAGGACAGGAGCAGCAGTAACTGTACTTGGTGAAGATATGCTTACAGTTATAAAACCGCCAGCTATAATTGTCCCAGGCAGTGAATATAGTGAAGACACAGGTTTTAAAGGACATGCATTTTTTGAGGCTTCCTCAATAAGGAAAGCAGATGGCAAATATTATTTTATATATTCTTCAGAAGTAATGCACGAATTATGTTATGCAGTTAGTGAAAAGCCAGACAAGGATTTTGTATATGCAGGTGTACTTGTAAGTAACTGTGATATTGGGATTAGTACATACAAGCCGTCAGATAAGGTTATGGCATATGGCGGGAATAACCATGGAAGCATAATAGAAATTAATGGGAAATGGTATGTTTTCTACCACCGCCAGACTAATGGTACATGGTATAGCAGGCAGGGATGTGCCCAGTATATTGAAAAGGACAGCAATGGCATGTTCAGACAGGCAGAAATTACTTCATGTGGTTTAAATGGCAAAGCACTGGAAGGAAAAGGTGTACATCCTGCGTATATTGCCTGTAATATGTATACAGATAAATTTTCTTTATATGCTGGGGAAGGAGACAGTTTCCCAAAAATAACACAAGACAGCAGTATAGATACAGGATATATTGCCAATATACAGGATACAGCAACAATAGGATTTAAATATTTCAGCTGTAAAGATATAAAGAAAATAAAAATCTGGACGAGAGGATATATTAAAGGAGTATTTGAGGTACGTCTTGCCTGGGATGGCAGGTGTCTGGCCAGGATACCTGCCAGGTTTTCAAATATATGGGAAGAAAACCAGGCAGATATTGCAATACCTGATGGTATATGGCCTATATACCTTACATTCAGGGGAGAAGGCAAAGGAAGCTTAAAAGCATTTGGACTTTATTAGATTTGGAGGGGGTTATGGCCAGAAATCCAGTTATATGGTCGGATTATCCAGATATAGATGTAATCCGGGCAGAAGATACGTACTATATGGTTAGTACAACTATGCACTTTATGCCAGGTGCAGTGATATTGCGTTCATATGATTTGTGCCATTGGGAAATAATTTCATATGTATATGATACCCTTGACAGTACAGAAGGACAGAAACTTTCTGATGGGAAAGGTATTTATGGAAAAGGAATGTGGGCTGCTTCCTTAAGATACCATAAAGGGGTTTTTTATGTATGTTTTGCTGCAAATGATACAGGAAAAACATACCTGTTCCAGTCAGAAAATATTTATGGACCATGGAAGAAACAGTATATAGAAGGGTTTTACCATGATGCTTCCCTGTTATTTGATGATGATGACAGGATTTATATAATGTATGGAAACCGCCAGATATATATTACAGAACTGGAACCTGATTTATCAGGCCCGTTAAAAGGCGGGCTGGACCGTATGGTTCTTGAAGATAGTGATAATTATAAACTTGGGTTTGAAGGGACACATTTATATAAAATTAATGGAAAATATTATGCCTTTTTTATACATTGGGCAAAGAATGGAAACGGACGCCGGATGGAAGCATGTTATGTGTCAGATTCACTGGACGGACAGTTTAAAGGTGGTGACATACTTGATGATTCATTTGGCTATATAAACGCAGGTGTTGCCCAGGGAGGCATAGTACAGGCACATAATGGAAAGTGGTATGGAATGTTTTTTCAGGACAGGGGCGCTGTGGGGCGCTGCCCTTTCCTTGTTCCAATGCATATTGAAGATGGGTTATTTATTCCAGATGGCAGAAAAGTTCCAGAAGAGATAGAAATTACAAGTACAAGACCAGGGCATATTTATAAACCTTTAAATGAAAGTGATAATTTCTTGTACAAAGCAGACAATAAAGGAAAAATACATTTAAAAAAAGCATGGCAGTGGAACCATGAGCCAGATAACAGTTTATGGTCAGTTACTTCTAAGCCAGGGCACTTAATAATAAAAACAGACAGGTTAAGTAGTAATGTTACAATGGCAAAAAATACACTGACACAGCGTATGTATGGACCTGCCTGTACAGCAGAAGTACAGATAGACGGAAGCGGTTTAAATAACGGGGATTATGCAGGAATTTGCGCTTTCCAGGAATTTTATGGTTTCCTTGCATTAACCAGAAGGGAAGATGCATATGAAATAGTATTACAAAAAAAGGGGTTGCCAGAGAGCAGCAAAACTGGTATTCCAGATGATGTCCGCCATGTACCAGTGGAATGTGCAAAAGTTAAAGCAGGTAAAAAGGCTTGTTTAAAAATAACCTGTGATTTTACAGATGGCAAGGATAAAGCATATTTCTTCTATAAAGAAAATGGAAAATGGAAAGAAATAGGAAACCCGTTGAAAATGGTATTTAAACTTAGCCATTTTACAGGATATAGGTTTGCATTATCTTATTATTCTTCAAGACTTGCTGGCGGGATAGCAGATTTTTCTGGCTTCCAGACTGGACAGGAGGTGTATGGGGATGAAAAGAATAAGTAAAAAAGGGCATAGTTTAGAAGTTCCATTCTATAAAAGTATTTCCCTGCGTCTTATTATCTGTTTTCTTATACCTGTAATTGGAATACTTGTTCTTGGAAGTGTTTCTTATAACAGTGCATCAAAGGCAATTATTAACAGTTATAAAAAGTCTATAAGCCAGACTGTGGGTATGCAGCAGAAATATATAAACCTTGCTGTTTCAAGTGAAATAGATGAATTTAAAAACTATTTTACAGACAGCAGTTTAAGGACATTTTTTGGCGGAAAGATGGATATTATTGAAGCAAGCAATTTGAAAAAGAAATACAACAGCAGGCTTGTAAGCAAACTGTCTATGGATGAAAAGGCAGGCGGGGCGTATTTTATTGCAGATGGTGGAAGAAGCCTGCAGGGCGGCAAAGCTTTGCTTCCTGCTGATGCTTACAGTGCATACATGGAAACAGGGCAGGGTGCCATAGTTAATGCAAATCCTAACGACTGGCTTTTATTTGGGCAAGATAAAGAAGCTGATGGTGTGCTTGGTATAGATACACAGGCTTACAGCGTAAGGATTGCACGCAGGTTCCAGGGACAGGATGTATGTTTAATAGTTGATATTGACAGGGAATTTATACGTAGTGTATTAGCATCAATAGATACAGGAAAAGGTGGCTGTGTGGTACTGGTTACAAGTGATGGCAAAGAATTTTATGCAGAACCAGGAATAGAAATAAAAAATACATTAATTTATGGCACAGAAATCTATAATAAGGCAGTTGCAGCAGCAGAACCAACAGGAAACCAGATGGCTGTTATAAATGGCAATGAAAGCTTATTTGTGTATGGAAAGATGGAAACTGGAAATGCACTTGTCGCAGCAGTTATACCTTCGGGACGGCTGCTGGCTGAAACCAAAGAAATAAAAATGGTATCATTTCTACTTACAGCAGTATTTGCTATACTGGCATTAATTCTTGGCCTTTTAATATCAAGAAAAATATCAGGTATAATTAACTATATTTTACATAAACTTCACAAAGTTGCTGGTGGTGATTTAACAGTACATCTTGAAAGCAGGAACAGGGATGAATTTGGGCTTTTATGTGATGGTGTCAACCAGACAGTAAGCCAGATGAAAGCAATACTTGAAGATGTAAAAAGTGTAAGCTCAGAATTAAATGATACTATTTCTTATGTAGCAAAAGCCACCAATGTATTTATAGAAACTTCAGAGAATATTAAAAATGTGGCTGCTGAAATTGAAACTGGTGCTGGAAAGCTTGACAAAGGTTCAGTGGACTGTCTTGGCAATATGGAACTTTTATCAGGGATTATTAGCAATGTAAGTGCTAATACAATGGAAATAAGCAGGCTTGCTGTAGAAACAGGTAAAACAATAAGCTCAGGGATAGATATAATAAAAGGGCTGGGCGAAAGTACAGAAGTAACTACTAGTATAACAAGAAATGTAATATCTTCAATACAGGAACTTGAGAAAAAGTCAAAGTCAATAAGTATAATTGTATCTGCTATTAATGATATTTCTGAACAGACAGGTCTTTTGTCTATAAATGCTTCTATTGAAGCGGCACGTGCTGGTGATGTTGGAAAGGGCTTTGTAGTTGTGGCGGAAGAAATAGGAAAACTATCTGGACAATGTTTAGAATCAGCAGGACAGATATCTGGAATTGTTACTGAAATTATAAAACAGACAAATGATGTTGTCTTGGCAGCAAAAGAAACCGAACAGGCTGTATCTTCACAGTCAGGGATAGTATCAGGGACAACACAGTCATTTATGCAAATTGGAAGCCAGATAGATAATTTATCGGGTGCACTGGAAACAATTACAAATAATGTACATGATATGGATATATCAAGGAATAAGACTCTTGGAACTATTGAAGATATATCTGCAGTATCTGCAAAAACGTCAGAATGTTCAGAAAATGTAAGCCTGGCAGCGTTAAAACAATCAGATGCGATTAAAGATTTGGACAGTTTAGCAAAACAGCTGCATACAAAAGCTGATTTTCTGGTTGAAATTTTAGGTTCATTCCAGTTATAATTATAAATTTTTAAACAATACACAAAAAGTGCAGGAAAGAAGTAAAGGTGAAAGAAAAATAGAAGAAAGGGTAAAATGCAAACACATATCTTTCATCCTTTGTGTTTGCGCCTCAAATGAAAATGCAGGAATTTCTGCTTGAGGCTTGGTGCAAATTATGAATGGACTGGCAGCGCCAAAAGACCCAGAGAAAAAAAGGGATTTCTTTTATATTATAAAAAATAAAGATATTTTTGGTACAAAAATGGAAGATGGCAGAGGCATACAATATTTGTACCAGGATGACGGAAGGCTTATAAACAGTGCAAAGATTACTGGAGGAATTACAGATGGAACAGAACTTAGGCTTCTTGAAGATACAGAAGGTTTTAAGAAACTGGTACATAGTATAGGGGTTTCTGTTGAAACACCAGACCCAGAAGAAAATGTTCTATTTATACTCCAGATGTATGGCAGGAATGACATATATGGAGGTGGCACTGAATTAAAATTATATTTAAAAGGAAATGGTACTGAAATAAGGATTTATCTTGATAAAATTACTTGGAAGGAAGATGATTTTAAGCCTGGTCAGATTAAGGTAATTATGGAAAAACCTGGGCAGACTGCAAAACTAAATGTAAGGTTTTACCTTAATGATGGCTATTCTGCACCAGAAATTAACGAAGAAAAGGAAATTGATTTTAACTGTAAAGACTATAAACATATAATTGCCAGTTCACTGGTATCAATGGGAGATACTACAAGGCTTAAACGTGCAATAGACAAATCAAAAAACGGCAGGGATATATGTATTGCATATATAGGCGGGTCAATAACACAAGGGGCTGGTGCGGTGCCAATTAATACAGGATGTTATGCATATAAATCTTATTGTGGTTTTAAAGATAAATATGGAACTGGAAATAATGTACATTTTATTAAAGCTGGAGTAGGAGGCACACCATCAGAACTTGGAATAATACGTTTTGAGCGTGATGTACTAAGGGATTATATAGTAGAACCAGACATTGTTATAATTGAATTTGCTGTAAATGATGAAGGTGATGAAACAAAAGGTGTTTTTTATGAAAGCCTTATAAGAAAGGTATTAAAGATGCACTGTAAGCCAGCAGTAATACTTTTATTTTCTGTATTTGCTGATGACAGCAATTTACAAGAACGTATGATACCTGTAGGGGAGTATTATAACTTGCCAATGGTTAGCATAAAAAATGCAGTAACAGAACAGTTTTATAAAAAAGATGGCAAAGGAAGAGTATTAACTAAAAACCAGTTTTTCTATGATATTTACCATCCTTCTAATGCCGGGCATAAGATTATGGCAGACTGTCTTTTATATCTGTACAAGCAGGCAGAAACTAGGAAAAACCTGGAAGGCCAGAAAAAAAGTACAAGTAAGCTGTTATTAAAAGAACCTCTTACTGGCAGTACATTTGAAGATATAAAGCTTCTGGATAAAAGGAATACTTATAATAAAGCAGAAATAATTCCTGGTGGTTTTACTGGTACAGACAATATATTGCAATGTGTGGAGATGGATGCTTCACTTGAACCTGTTCCACAGTTTCCTTATAACTGGTACTATGATGGAAGCAATACAGATATGCCATATTTTGACATGTGGATTGTATGCCGGGCACTTGTACTGGTATTTAAAGATTCAGGGGAAACTGATGCAGCAAAGGCAGATATTTACATTGACAATAAACTGGTAAGGACAGCGGACCCTTATATTAATGGATGGCTGCATTGCAACCCTGCTCTGGTAATTAATGAAAATAAAAACGGAAGACATTTTGTACATATAGAAATAAAAAAAGAAGATGTAGAAAAGAAATTTACAATACTTGGATTTGGGTATGTAGTATAAAAACACATAATTTATGCTGGTGTACCAAAGCCATAACAAGAAATGGAGGAAAAAATAATGGTAAAAGCAGTAAACCCAGTTTTAAGCGGATTTTATCCAGACCCGTCTATATGCAGGGCGGGCAAGGATTTTTATATGGTTAATTCAAGCTTTGCATATTTTCCAGGAGTGCCCATTTTCCATAGCAGGGACTTGGCACATTGGGAACAGGCAGGCAATATTCTTGACAGGCAGGAACTTCTTCCACTAGATGGAAGTGAAATATCAGAAGGAATATATGCACCAACTATACGTTATAATAATGGTACATATTATATGATTACTACTAATGTAAGCCATGGTGGCAATTTTATAGTAACAGCAGAAAAACCGGAAGGACCATGGTCTGGCCCATATTATCTTGGAGAAGAAGCTAAAGGGATTGACCCAAGCCTTTTCTTTGATACAGATGGAAAGTGTTATTATACTGGCACAAGACCAAATCCAGAAGGGGTACGTTATAACGGTGACTGGGAAATATGGATACAGGAACTGGATTTAAAACAGATGAAACTTACAGGTGAAAGCATGGCAATATGGAAAGGTGCCCTGAAAGATGTTATATGGCCAGAAGGACCACACATTTATAAAATTGGAGATTATTATTACCTGTTACATGCAGAGGGCGGTACTGGTCCAGAACACAGCATAAGTGTGGCAAGGAGCAGGAATTTATTCCAGTGGTTTGAAGGCTGTCCAAGAAACCCTGTTTTTACCCATAGAAACCTTGGTATGGATTATCCTGTAATTTATGCAGGACATGGAGACCTTGTTGATGACGGAAATGGCAACTGGTATATAATAATGCTTGCATCACGTCCATGTAAGCGCCATAGCAGCATGGGAAGGGAATCATTCCTGGCAGAAGTGGAATGGGAAAATGGCTGGCCTGTAATTAATCCTGGAATTGGAAAGCTTTGTAAAAGCATGGAAATCCCGTTAGAGGAATACAGATTTGCTAATGAAATATCCCATCATGACCATTTGCATTTTTATGATAACAAACTGGATGACAGGCTTCTTGGAATACATACAAGAAATGAGGAACAGTATTCACTAAAAGCAAGAAAAGGATTTTTAAGGTTGTTTACAAGGAAAGAAAAAATAGAAGATAAAACTAATACATCATACCTTGGAATACGCCAGAAGGATTATTGCTTTGAAGTGCGTACAGGGCTTGAATTTACACCAGCCAATAATGAAAGTGCAGGTTTAGTATATTACCAGAACCATGAAAACCACCTGCGTATGGAGATAAAAAAGAAAGGCAGCAGTAATATGTTCTATGTTGTAGAACATATTAAGGGGATTAGCAATATTATCTCTGGAACAGAAATTGGAAAAGGGATGGCAGAAATTATATTAAGGGCAGAAAACCAGAAAGCATCTGTATATATAAAAACAGAAGGAGAACAAAAACTGGCTGCAGAAAATATAAACCTGCTTCCATATACTACTGAAGAGGCAGGTGGTTTTGTAGGATGTACAGCTGGCATGTATGCATCTTCCAATGGGGAAAACAGCAGTAACTATGCGGATTTTGCATGGTTGTCATATGATGCAGTATAAATAATATTAATATACAGTTTCCAGTGTTTCTTTTGTGGAATTGCTGTACCTGTAACTGTGTTTTACAGAAGAAATATGGAAACTGTATAATCTTTATAAATCATTGGTTTGTGTAACATTTATAAACATATTGCGGTATTCTGTAGGAGTACAATGGTTAATCAGTTTAAACATACGTATAAAAGCAGAAAGGCTTGAAAAACCAGAATTTAGTGCAACTTCAGTCACAGATATTCCAGGGTTTGCAAGTAATTTCTGGGCGTGTTCTATTCTTTTCAGGTTGAGGTATTTATAAAAAGTAGTAGTAGTAATTTGCTTAAACAGCCTTGTAAAATGATATTTACTAAAACCAGCAAGTTTTGCAATTTTATCAAGGTTTAAATCTTCTGTACAGTGTTCATTAA
>VSNJ01000069.1 GCA_009774235.1 Lachnospiraceae bacterium | reverse complement strand
AATCCTCGATAGCTCAATGGTAGAGCACACGGCTGTTAACCGTGGGGTTGTTGGTTCGAGCCCAACTCGGGGAGTTTTATTTGTTAAAGTATGAAGTTGCCGATGTGGCTCAATTGGCAGAGCAGCTGATTTGTAATCAGCAGGTTACCGGTTCGAGTCCGGTCATCGGCTTTTAATATTTGGACCTTTAGCTCAGTTGGTCAGAGCAATCGGCTCATAACCGATCGGTCCTGGGTTCGAGTCCCAGAGGGTCCATTTACCAGGCCCAGTGGCTCAGTTGGTTAGAGCGCTGCCCTGTCACGGCAGAGGTCACGGGTTCGAGTCCCGTCTGGGTCGTTAGACATGTTTGTTGACATTAGATTAATATTATGGTATAGTAAGTATTATTGTTTGGGATCTTAGCTCAGCTGGGAGAGCATCTGCCTTACAAGCAGAGGGTCACAGGTTCGAGCCCTGTAGGTCCCATTGTATGAAATATATTGATATGCCGCAGTGGCGGAACTGGCAGACGCCCGGGACTTAAAATCCCGTGGGTAGTGATACCCGTACCGGTTCGATTCCGGTCTGCGGCATTTTTATTTAAGAAGCTGTAAGCCCTATAAAATGGGGGCTTACAGCTTTTTTCTTTTTTAGAATATATGAGTTAAAGCATAACATTATTTTATAAAGAATACCTGAAGTTTACATTAAAATACTTCTAAAGAACTTATTGTAATTCTAAATGATACCAGTAAAAATTAAGTATCTTAGTGTCCGCTTTTTTATTCCTACAAAGACAAATATAATTATTACAACTGTATATGGAATATATTATAAAAATAAAGGTTGATTATCATTAAAAAAACTTTTATACTATAAAAAGGGGGTTATTGTTACTGTAAAACAACAGTTAAGGAAGGATTAAGGAGAAGGTATGGCAAGAAAACAAAAGGATTTATCTAAGGAATATGGCCAGGAAGCCGCTATGAGAAAACAAGTTAAAAGTGCTCTTATGGCAGTGGCAAACGGGGCTTTATTTTTAGTGGTATCAGTGGTGGTAAACCTAATTGCATCAAACGCCCAGACAGAGCAGTTAAGGGCTAATAATGCATTGAACCAGTACCGTAATGCATCAAAAGGTCTTACATATTCAGTACAGTCATATGCAGTTACAGGTAACCAGGTTTATTATGATGACTACATGGAAGAATTAAACGAGAGCAAAAACAGGGAAAAAGCAAGAAATGAATTGAAAAAGATTAATATTACCACAGATGAATGGAAATGTCTGGATGAGATTGCAACATTGTCGGAAGGGATTGTCCCTATAGAGAAGAAAGCAATAGAAAGTGCATCAAATGGGGATACAGAAGGGGCATGTGCCTATGTGTTTAGTGAGGAATATGAAAATACAGTATCAGAGATTAGTGCACGTACAGACGAAGTTATTAAAAAAATCCAGGACAGGAAAAATAGTAACAGGAAAATTTTTAGCTTAATAACAATATGTATACAAATTATATTTATTGGTTCATTTATTTTTGTAGTATATGAAATTCTAGCAATAATACGTTTTGCAAGAGGTGAGCTTCTGGAGCCTGTTAAGAAAGTGTCTGCGCAGATGGGTGAACTGGCAAATGGAAATTTCAAGGCAGCACTTGATATGCAGGAAGATAACAGTGAAGTTGGTTCTATGGTTTCAGCGATTAATTTTATGAAACACAATATTACCAGTATGGTTAAGGAAATATCAGATATTCTTGAACAAATGAGCAATGGTAGTTATAATATTAATATAAAACAGGAATATGTTGGTGAATTTAAAGAGATTAAAGACTCATTTATAAGCATAAAGGAGAAGATGAAAGAAACCATCCTTACTATAAGGGAGGTTTCAGACCATATTGATAAAGGCTCAGAGCAGCTTTCATGTGCAGCAGAGGATCTGGCAGAAGGCTGTACAGCACAGGCTGTCCAGGTTTCAGAACTGGTAAATGTTGTAAGAGGAATGGCAGAAAGCATGGAAGATAGTGCTATAGCTGCAAGTAAATCTGTAGATATAGCAGCAAGAGCTGGTGAAACATTACAGACAGGAAACGATAAAATGAATGAGTTAAAAGAAGCAATTAGTGAGATAAGCACATGTTCTGAACAAATTAGGACTATTATTAGTGATATTGAAGATATTGCTTCACAGACAAACTTATTGTCATTAAATGCTGCTATTGAAGCTGCCAGGGCAGGTGAAGCAGGTAAAGGCTTTGCTGTTGTTGCAGAACAAGTAAAGAACCTTGCAGAAGAGTCTGCTAAAGCAGCGGGAAGGACAACAAACCTGATTGAGACTACAATAGAGGCTGTAGATAAAGGTATATTTATTGCTAATGAAACTGCTGGCAATATGGCAGAAGTTATGGAAGGTGCTAAAGAAGCAACACAAAAAATGAACCAGATAGCCAATATGCTGAATAAAGATGTTGAACATATGCATGAGTTAAACAATAATATTGCACAGGTTTCATCAGTAGTAGATAATAATTCTGCAACGTCAGAAGAAACAGCTGCCGTAAGCCAGGAACAAATGGCACAAGTAGAAACAATGGTATCTTTAATTGAAAAATTTGAGATATAGGGAAAAGATATATTTATTTTTTATAAATAAAATGTTAAAATAGTATTATTGATAAAATTACTGAAAGGAGTTTTTTGTGATGACAATAGAAGAGTGTTATGAAGCATTAGAAGGAGATTACAGCCAGGCGAAAGTACGTCTGCACAGTGATGCAATTATTAAAAAGTTTGTTTTGAAATTTCCAGCACAATGTGGTTATGATGCGCTTTGCAAAGCAGTTGAAGAAGAGGATTACAAGGCTGCCTTTGGAGCTGCACATACACTGAAAGGTGTATGTATGAACCTGAATTTTACTAAACTTGGAGAGTCAAGTTCAAAGCTTACAGAATTACTCCGTGATGGTTATTCTGAAGAAGTCCCTTCACTTTTTGAGCAGGTAAAAGAAGATTATAAGCAGGCAGTTGATGCGATTAACAGTCTTACATAAACTGCCTTCTGGCTGCTTTTTGTATTTGCCTGTATTATTTTATGGCATTATACAAAATATGATGTTAAAGAAAGTGAAAGATAATTATGAAAAAAAGGGTTTTAATTGTAGATGATGTAGAGATGAACCGTGAAATGCTTTATGAAATCCTTAAAGATGAGTATTATGTAATCCAGGCAGAAAATGGTGTAAAAGCCCTGGAGTATATAGAGGATGAAAGCAATGAGATTGCTGTGGTTCTTCTGGATCTGGTTATGCCTGAATTAGATGGTTTTGGTGTACTTAGGGAAATGAATAAAAAAAATCTCCAGGATAGGATACCGGTTCTTGTAATTAGTGGTGATAATTACTCTGAAACAGAGGAGAAATGTTTTGATTATGGAATTTCAGATTTTATCTCTAAACCATATTATGACAATGTAGTAAAGAAACGTATTAGAAATCTTGTTGATTTGTTCCAGCATAAAAACCGGCTTGAAGAAAAAGTAGTTGAGCAGAATATTATACTGAAAGAACAAAACCTTCTTTTAATGGAGCAGACAGAGAAACTAAAACAAAATAATATTGAGATTATAGATGTATTAGGTACTGTGGTTGAAAGCAGAAATCTTGAAAGCGGGGAACATATTAAACGTGTTAAAGGATTTAGTAAAATTCTTGCAGAAAAACTTATGGAACTTTATCCTGAATATGGACTTACAAAAGAAAATGTAGAGATGATATCAGTTGCAAGTGCACTGCATGATATTGGAAAGATTGCAATACCTGATAATGTATTGTTAAAACCAGGCAGGCTTACTGATGAAGAGTTTGAGTGCATGAAATCACATTCAGTTAAAGGATGTGAAATTCTTGTAAATATTAAAGATATATGGGATGGTGAGTATAGCAGGCTAAGTTATGAGATTTGCCGCCACCACCATGAAAGATATGACGGCAGGGGTTATCCGGACGGACTTTCAGGTGAAGATATTCCTATATCTGCCCAGATTGTGTCTGTTGCAGATGTATATGATGCACTTGTAAGTGAAAGGGTTTATAAAAAGGCGTTTTCAAAAGAAGAAGCTTTTAATATGATTTTAAATGGTGAGTGTGGTGTATTCTCACCAAAACTTCTTAGATGTTTCCGTGAAAGCAGGGAAAGGCTTGAAAGACTTGCGGACAAGAATAAAGAAAAATTTACATAATGCCAGCCAGGCTGGAAAGTTTCATGGTATGGCCAGGCTTATATATGGCATTATATCATAGAAAGGATAATAATTATGGTTAAACATGTAATTTTATGGAAGCTTAAAGAAGAACTTGGAGATAAAAGCAGGCAGGAGGTATTAAGTGGAATAAAAGATAACCTGGAAGCACTTGCTGGAAAAGTACCTGGGCTTATAAATATAACAGTTATAACTTCACCTCTTGCGTCTTCTAATACTGATGTAATGCTTGATAGTGAGCTTGAAAATGAAGATGCATTAAAAGCATACCAGGTACATCCTGAACATGTAAAAGCAGCAGATACTTATGTACGTCCATATACAGAAACCAGGATGTGCATGGATTATGAAGTATAAGATTTATCTAATAAAAGAAGACTACTGTTTCTATAGGCAGGGTCTTTGATAAAATCATTGGTGTGCAGAACTGTTGTTACCAGTATATTTGGACTGCATGCTATTATAAGGATGTTTGAGACGTTCTTAGATACATTTGTGGCAGGCATGCACTATGCTATCTGGCATAGGCTGTTTTGCCACTTTTGAAGTTATGGAGGAAAGATATGTATGACAGATTAACCAGGAAAGATATTGAAAAGATGGAGCAAGAAATAGAGCATCGTAAGCTTGTTGTTCGGAAACAGGCAATAGAAGATGTTAAAGAAGCAAGGGCACATGGTGACTTAAGTGAAAATTTTGAATATAAAGCCGCCAAAAAGTTTAAAAATGAGAATGAGAGCAGGATACGTTATCTTGAAAAAATGGTTAAAACAGCAAAAATTATTGAGGATGATTCAAAAGACAACGAAGCAGGTTTAAATGATACAGTTTTATTATATATCGAGGATGATGATTGTGAAGAAGAATACAAAATTGTTACAACAGTAAGGTGTGATGTAATGAGAAATATGATAAGTATTGAGTCACCTATGGGCAAAGCACTTTTAAAACATAAAGCAGGTGACAGGGTTTATATTGCTATAGATGATAAGAACGGGTATTTTGCACAGATAAGAGAGATAAGAAAAAGTGATGATGAAACAGAAGAAATAAACAGGTTTTAAAAATTTCTATATAACCAGAACCAGAATTCCAGCATAAGTAAAAATTCTAAAGTAGTATTTTTGATTAATTATTTATGAAAATGTTGTTGCTATATTTATAAAAGTGTATTAATAAAAATATATTTTTGTATTGTTGTAGATAAAAAATTATTATGATATAATTAATAATAATTGGTGCGGAGAATAAAACTAAGGAGGCGGAATATGAAAAAAGCCAGATATATAAGTGTAGCTGTATATATTATAATACCTGTTATTATTCTTGGTCTTATAAGTGGTATTTCTATGAATATTTCTTTGAGAGGGCTTAGCAGGGTTAATAATGTGAGCCGGGAGATATCTGATGAACAGCTTGAAAATATTGCGGTTCTTGACAAGATAAGTGTAAGAAGTGAACGGATACAGAAATATATGTTTGAATTATGCCTGGCAGGCAATAAGACTGCTATGGAACAGGTCTGGTCAGAGACAGAACCAGTAATTAGTGAGGCTGATAACTTATTAGAACAGCTTGAGGGCATGTTTACAGATAAGGAAACCAAGGATAAATTTATGGATTACAGGCTTGATTATTCTACATTTATAGGAGATGTAAATAAGCTTGCTGGTCTTGCTTATGAAGATTCTGTAGAAGCTATGACTTATGCAAATTATAACCTGGCAAGGTGGTCAGATATACTACAGAAAGATATTGATGAGATTATTACAGCAAATAATAAAGTTACAGACAGTCTTAAAAATGAACTCAATTCTGTTTATAAGAAATCAGAAATAACATCTATTATTTTTATTGTTGTAATTGTTGGTGTAATTATTTTTGTAATTACTTCAATATTATTATCAGTAATAAAGCCTTTAAAGAAAATGAATAGGGAACTTGATATACTGGTTAATGATATTAACTTAAACAAGGGTGATTTGTCAAAGAGGATTTCTGTGAGGTCTTCAAATGAAATAGGGCGTGTTTCATCTAATATTAATGAGTTTGTAAGTAAACTAGAAAGTATAATGAAAATAATAACTGCTACTTCTGAAAACCTTGACAACAGTGTAAGCAATGTTGCAAAGAAAGCGGATGCTGCTAATGCCAGTGCATATGATATATCTGCAGTAATGGAGGAACTTTCTGCCACAATGGAAGAGATTGCTGCTACAATGCGGAGTGTTGACGAGGAAACAGCTAATGCTAATGACAAAGTACATAATATTGCAGAAGAAGCAGGAGAAATACTTAATTATACCAACCAGATGAATGAACGTGCTGTTTCACTTGAAAAGACAGCTAAAAGCAGTAAAGATGAGGCTAACAATATAGTATCAGTAATTGTGCAGGAATTAAAAGATTCAATGGAGAAAAGCAGGCATGTTGAGAAAATATCACAGCTCACAACTGATATTTTAAGTATATCAAGCCAGACTAACCTTCTTGCACTTAATGCTTCTATTGAGGCGGCCAGGGCAGGTGAGGCAGGGAAAGGGTTTGCAGTTGTTGCAGATGAGATAAGGCAGCTTGCAGAATCAAGCAAGGACGCAGCTAATAATATCCAGGGAATTAATGAAATGGTTATTGAATCTGTACATGGACTTATAGAGTCGGCTAATAGGATAGTAAACTTTATTGATGAAACAATACTTCCAGACTATGATAAGTTTGTAATGAGCGGACAACAGTATAATGTAGATGCTACACATGTTAACGCTACAATAAATAATTTTGCAGATTTCTCAGCAGATCTTACCAAGATAATTAATTCTATAACTGATTCTGTAGATGGTATTACAAAAGCGGTTGAAGAAAGTGCAGATGGTGTAACAAGTGCTGCTGAAAGTGTTGATTCACTGGTTTCTGATATAAGTGATGTGAACAAAGAAATGGTAACTAATGAAGAGATTTCTACAAGATTTAAAGAAGAAACAAACTGCTTTGTAAATCTTTAAATTAAGGCTTTGACAAGTGGGGTAAACAGGGTTATACTCTCTTCTGTGGAATAAAATAACAGATTAGAAGGTGGAGTAATGAAAGAGAGTAATAAACTTGACTATTGTGTACAATATTCAATGTGTGCTGCAGGTGGATTTATTGCAGCATATGCAATACTTAACCATGCAGATTTTCTTGCGTCTGCACAGACAGCAAACCTTATAAATGTTGTATTGTGTATAACTGGAAGAAACTTTCCAGAGCTTTGCCTGCGTCTTATAGCAGTTGTAATATATATGGCAGGCTTGTCAATACCAGTAATAATTCCAAAATATACACATATTAATATGAAAACATTATGTATAATTGTGGAAATGCTTATGGTAGCAGTGTTGTATTTTTTTACGGAGAAGATGAATACAATTATAGCACTGTATCCTGTATTTTTTATGACAGCAATACAATGGAACTCATTTCCAGGTGCAGGAGGATTTGTAAGTTCTTCCGTTTTTTCAACTAATAATTTAAGGCAGTTTACCACATCTTATGTGGAATATCTATGTGATAAAAATAAAGAGCACCTTAAGAAAACAAAGTTTTTTGGAGGTGTGCTCCTGTCATATCATGCAGGGGTTGTATTTTCATATTTTATTTATAAAGGATTTGCAATGAAAGGTGTTATATTTTGTCTTGTACCACTATTAATTGGAATGGTGTTTCTTGCAATAGGGCATGGAATGTTTATAGGGGTTAAAAGGGAAGTTGCTACAGCAGGAAAAGCTGATTAAAAGGACAATGTATACAGTATGGGTACATTGTCCTTTCTTTCTGCACAGGCAAAATGTGTAAGAAACTCTGAAATAGTGTTATATATATACATCCAAAAAATTAATTCTAAATATTTAAAATGTAAAATGGCTGTTTTTACTGATTGTTTGTGTTGCTTCTGGCAGCATAAATGTAAGTGCATATAATAATAAAATAAGAAAGGGGAATTTTTATGGAGAAAAGATTAACAAGAGGAGCGGGTATATTACTGCCTATAAGCAGCCTTCCATCACCATATGGAATTGGGACATTTGGAAAAGCTGCTTATGAATTTGCAGACAAGCTTAAAAAGGCAGGACAGACATACTGGCAGGTACTTCCTATAGGACCTACAAGCTATGGGGACAGCCCATACCAGTCATTTTCAACATTTGCAGGCAACCCATATTTTATTGACCTGGAGATGCTTATTGAAGAAGGTATTTTAAAAAAAGAAAGCGCAGATACAGCAGACTGGGGGCAGTCTGAGGATGATATAGATTATAGCAAGATATATGAAAACAGGTTTGAAATTCTTAGAGAAGCATTTTCAAATTTTAAAGGAAATGAGGATTATAATGTATTTGTAGAAGAAAATAGCAGCTGGATAGAAGATTATGCATTGTTTATGGCATGTAAGGAACATTTTGGCCAGAGAGAATGGCTTTTATGGGATGATGATATAAAAACAAGAGAACCAGCGGCAATAAAACACTATTCAGAGATGCTGGGAGATAAAATAGAATTCTGGAAATTTATCCAGTTTAAATTCTACAGCCAGTGGAGAAGCCTTAAGAAATATGTTAATGGCAAGGGAATAAAGATTATTGGGGATATTCCTATTTATGTTGCACTTGACAGTTCAGATGTATGGGCCAATCCTGGACAGTACCAGCTTGATAATAACTTAAAACCTGTAGATGTAGCAGGATGCCCTCCAGATATATTTTCAGATTATGGACAGAAGTGGGGTAATCCGTTGTATAACTGGGAAATTATGGAAAAGGATGGCTTTAAATGGTGGAAAAAGAGAATGGCATCAGCAGCAGGAATGTATGATGTTATCAGGATTGACCACTTTATTGGAATGGCTAAATATTATGCAATTCCTGCAGACGGGGTACCATCGGAGGGTGAATACAGGCTGGGACCTGGCCGTAAGCTTACTGATGCAATAGATGAAGCAATAAGCGGTACAGCACAGATTATAGCTGAAGACCTTGGTGTTGCAATGCCTGAGGCAAAGAAGCTTCTAAAAGAAACTGGATATCCAGGAATGAAAGTACTTGAATTTGCATTTGATGGTAACTGTAACAATGAATACCTTCCACATAATTATGATAAGAATTATGTAGTATATAGTGGTACACATGACAATGAAACACTTATGGGGTATTTTCAATCACTTGGTAGCAAAAGTGCTAAGTACATGCAGGCATATACAGGCTGCCATGAAGAAGAAGAGCTTGCTAAAGGCATTATAAAGCTTGCTTATGCCAGTGTTGCAGATACAGCAATTATACAGATGCAGGATATTCTTTTAAAGGATAATAAAGCAAGAATTAACCTTCCTTCAACAATAGGGCAGAACTGGAGATGGAGGCTTAAAGAAGGGGAATTTAATAGTAAAGAGATAGAAGAACTTTTTAATCTTGCAGATATTTATTACAGGCTGCCAGAAATTGTATACAGGAAGAGGGCATATGAGGAAAGAAGAGCAGAACAAAGCAGAAAAGGTATAAGAAAAGCAAAAGGCAAAAGGATAGAAAAGGGCAAGAGAACGGAAAGAAGCAGGAAGAAAGGCAACAAGAAAAGAAAAGCATAAAACTAATGTACAATAACCAGGATAAAGGGCAAAGCGCAGGCTTTGCCTTTATAATCTTTTATTAATATGTCCAGGATATCTGGCTTATGACAACAAGTTTAAGGAAGTATATATTCCAAATATAAAAATAATGATTGGATGTAAAAATGTTATTGAAGGGCTGTATGGGATTAAGTAATTAATTGTACATTTTTAAAACAGGTAATCTGGTTTGGATATTGTGTTTTATTACTATTGCGCAATAAAAATTAATTGTTGTTTTGATATTTTGTAAGAAATATATTGACTTATATCAGAAAAACTGGTAAATTATAAATGGACAACCGATTGCGCACAATAAGCAGAAAGGAGAACTCTGCATTATGGGAAAGGGAAAGAAATCTAAAATAGAATTCCGGTATTATAAACTGCCGATGGGAGTTCCTGTGCTGGCACTTCTTGGAAATGAGTGGATACAGACATACGGGGATGGTATAGATTACCTGCATTTCCATAATTGTATGGAGATAGGATATTGTTATTATGGACAAGGCACTCTTTCTATCGGGGAGAAAGACTACCATTTCTCTGGAGAACAGTTTTCTGTAATTCCCCAGAACTGTCCACATACAACTACAAGTGACCCTGGAACTTTAAGCCGCTGGGAATATATTTTTATTGATGCAGAAGAAATACTAAAGAATTTGTATACTTCAGGTAACAATGAAAATAAGGATGGCTGGATTATACAAAATGTTAATTCCAGAGGTGCTTTTTTTAATGTTTCAGATATGCCAGATGCTGCAGGTAAAATTCTCCAGGCATTAGATATTATAAGAAACAAAGAAGTATTTTACCTGGAAGAGGCAAAAGGGATTTTAATAGCTTTTCTGGCAGAACTTGCAAGAAATAATGTGGATGGGCCACAGGATACATTATATATGGATTATGGCAGGTTTAATATGCTGGTTTCGGATGCCCTGGAATACATAAACAGCCATTATATGGAGCCGATACGCATAGAAACGCTGGCAGGGCACTGCCATATCAGTGAAACACATATCCGGAGACTTTTCTCTTCTTGTATAAATATGGGACCATTAGAGTATATTAACCTTATACGTATTAAAAATGCCTGTGAACTGCTTAGGAAAACAGATGCCCTGGTAGCAGATATTGCATTTAAATGCGGGTTTTCTACACTTTCTACATTTAACCGTAATTTTAAACGTGTAACAGGATGTACCCCTTATGAATGGAGAAAAAATCCAGAAAATTTTGAACAGCAGATAATGAAGTTTGAAATTCATCCAGAAAATGGATGGTAGGGTTAAAATAGTAGTGTTTTGGTTTTATTATGCGCAAACGGATACGCTAGTTATTTTATAGTGGCAGATTGTCTGGCAGATACTATTATCCTTGCAAAAAAACGGATTATATGGGCATAAATGCACAATATATGGTTGGAAATGCAAACAGCAATTAAATGGATAATGGTATAATATGCACAGCAAAGGCAGTAAATGTAACTGCAAATTGTACAGAATAACCAACTGTTGTGGTTATTAAAATTTATTTTAAGGAGGAAATAAAGGAATGAGAAAAAAACTCTTAAGTATGTTACTTTGCGCAACAATGGTAGCAACAATGACAACTGGATGTGGTGATTCATCAGGGAATAATAATGATGATACATCAGGTTCAAAGGGTTCATCTGAATCATCAGGAGGGAATTCATCAAATGCAGGGGGAGGTTCAGATGAAACTGTAAAGCTGACTCTCTGGGGCGCAGAAGAAGACCAGGATTATTTAAAAGAAGTTGTAGCAAAATTTGAGAGCACTTATTCTGACCAGAAATTTGAAATCCAGATTGGTGTAGAATCAGAATCAACTGCAAAAGATACAGTATTAACAGATATTGAAGCAGCAGCAGATGTTTATTCATATGCAAGTGACCAGCTTGCAGACCTTGTAAGGGCAGGTGCTCTTGCAGCTCTTGATGATGTAAGTGAAGTTCTTACGAAGGCAGGCAAGACACTTGATGATGTAAAGAGTGCAAATGCACCAGACTCTATTGAGGCAGCATCCCTTGATGGCAAGATGTATGGTTTCCCTACAGGCGGGGCTAACACATACTTCTTATACTATGATTCTTCTGTTGTTTCAGAAGAAGATGCCAAGTCATGGGATTCACTTCTTGCAGCAGCAAACAAGGGTAAGAAGAAAGTCGGCATGACATTAAACTCTGGATGGTATAATGCATCATTCTTCTATGGTGCAGGTTTTACAACAGGCCTTAACCAGGATGGTACTACAACAATGGACTGGAATGGTACAAGTGCAGATGGTATAAAGGGTGTTGATGTAGTAAAGTCAATGCTTGATATTACTTCTAATCCAGCATTTATGCCTGTACCAGACGGACAAATTTCAAATGCTATTGCATCAGGTGACCTCTGTGCAGTTATCTCTGGTGCATGGGACAGCAGCAATGCTGAGAAAGTCTGGGGAGATGGCTATTCTGCAACTAAGCTGCCAACATATAAACTTGGTGTAAAAGATATACAGATGGCTCCAGCATATGGTTATAAATTTGAAGCTGTAAATAAATATTCAAAGAACACAGGCTGGGCTGTACTTCTTGCAGAATTTATATCTAATGAAGAATCACAGAAACTTCACTTTGATATGAAGAAACAGCCTCCTACTAACTTAAATGTACTTGCATCAGATGCTATTAAACAGGATAAGGCTATTGCTGCAGCAACATCAGAGGGTGAAATTGGTGTAATCCAGGCAGTAGGCCAGAAATACTGGGATACAACAAAGACATTTGGTGAAATGGTTGCAAAGGGCAAGATTAAAGCAAAGAATGACAATGCAATACAGAAAGCACTTGACAACCTTGTAGAAGGTGTAACTGCACCATTAAGTTAAAGAATATACAGCTAACCTGGAAAAGGCAGGCGTGCATGGGTGTATGCCTGCCTTTTTTAGCAAAATGCTGGTTTTTATTTTGCCGGAAAGGAGAAAATTTATGGCGAATGAAACAAAGAGCACTGCTGTAGAAGCGGTAGGTGGATTCTTCAAGGCTGTTGGTGGTTTTTTCTCCGGTTTTGGGACAGCAGTTGTAAAAGGAGATATTTTTGTAAAATTATCACTATTGTGGTGGGGTGCAGGTTATGTAAGACGTAAGCAGTTTGTAAAAGCGCTTATTATGACAGCTTTAGAAGCAGCAGTAATACTTTTTACAATTTTCTTTGCATCCAGATATGTGCCTAAATTTGGTACATTGGGAACTGTAAAGGCAGAAATGGTCTTTAATATTGACACAATGAAAAATGAATTTAATGACTATGACCATTCTTTTATGATTTTGTTATTTTCACTTTTCAGTTTTGTTGTGTGGTTTGTTGCAATAATTGTATGGATGAGGAATATGGCAAACGTTTACAAACTCCAGCTTATGGAGGAAAACGGGGAACATATCAATACATTTAAGGAAGATATAAAGTTATATATAGGTGAGAAATTCCATATAACACTGCTTACTCTTCCTGTACTTGGTATTGTTGTATTTACAATTATACCAATACTTTTGCTGGTGTTTGTAGCATTTACTAACTATGACCAGCAGCATATGCCACCATCAGAGCTTTTTACATGGGTAGGCTTTAGCAACTTTATTACACTTTTTGGCGGTGGCGGGCTTACAGCAACTTTTGGTTATTCATTTGTACGTGTACTGGGCTGGACACCATATGCATTAACTTAACCGAAGCCCGCTTATAAAGCGGACTTACTGAGAATTTACCTAGATCTGGAATCTTTTTCATCAATCAAATTACAATGTTTTTGCAATATTTTGAACGGTTTGTGAAGCTGAAAGTCCTTGATTTATCGGTATTCCAGAAAAGTTAGTGCATATGGGGCTGGACACTGGTATGGGCTTTCTTCTCAACAATTACTACTTATATAGGCGGCATATTGCTGTCATTGCTCTTAAACAGTGCTAAAACAAGGATACCAAAGTTCTGGCGTCTGTTGTTTGTAATAACTATTGCCGTACCACAGTTTGTATCACTTCTTCTTGTAAGGAATTTCTTTGCAGACAATGGTATTGTCAATACAATTTGTTCAAACATACATCTGACTGGCTTTTTACAAGATATCGGGCTGGTATCAACTAACCATATCCCGTTCCTGTCTGCACCAGGATGGGCACATGTAATGATTATATTAATCAATATATGGGTTGGTGTTCCTTACCAGATGTTAATTGCCACTGGTGTACTGATGAATATTCCAGAAGACCAGTTAGAAAGTGCAAAGATGGATGGTGCAAAGCCATTCCAGATATTTGCTAAAATTACTATGCCTTATATGTTATTTATAACAGGACCAGCACTTGTTACAGACTTTGTAAAGAATATTAATAACTTTAACGTTATCTATCTTCTTACACAGGATGTTTATACTACCACAAACCAGGCACTGGCTAACTCCCAGGCACAGGAAGTGGATTTGCTTGTAACATGGCTGTTCCGTCTGACACAGGATTATTATAACTATAAGATGGCGTCTGTAATTGGTATTGTTGTCTTTGTCATATGTGCAGTATTTACATTAGTTGCATTTAACTATATGATTGGCGGGGATAAGGAGGGGACATATCAATAATGAAAGTAAAGAAAATGAAAGATAAGCGTACATCAACAATTATAATGCACAATGTGCTGATTGGAGTACTTGCTGTTATCTGGCTGGTTCCTATTGTCTGGCTGGTCTGTACATCTTTCAGTGAGTATACTGGTATAAATACAAGCACATTCTTTCCACAGAAGTGGAGCATTGCAAATTATGTGAAACTGTTCCATCCTGATACAGTAGCGCAGTTTCCACAGTGGTTCCTGAATACATTTATTGTTGCATGTGTGAATTGTGTTATTTCTACATTTTTTGTATTGATGGTTGCATATGCAACATCAATTATGCGTTTCCCTATGAGGAAACCACTTATGAATATTGCGGTTATACTGAACCTGTTCCCAGGTATGTTGTCAATGATTGCTGTATATTTCGTATTAAAAACATTCAGCCTGACAAACAGTTATGCAGGACTGATAATGGTATATTCTGCTTCATCAGGACTTGGATACCTGATTGCAAAAGGTTTCTTTGATACTGTGCCAAGGGCTCTTTGTGAAGCAGCCCGTATTGACGGGTGTAGTGAAGCACGTATCTTTTTGCAGATGGTAATTCCTATGAGCCGTCCTATTGTAGTATATACTGTTATAAGCAGTTTCCTTGCACCATGGATGGATTTCGTATTTGCCAAGATGATTCTTAATGCAGGTGTATCTTCTAAGTATACAGTTGCTATAGGATTGTATAAGATGCTGGATAAGAGTCTTATTAATGAGTATTTTACCCAGTTCTGTGCAGGTGGTGTTTTAGTTTCCATACCTATATCAATATTGTTTATGATTATGCAGAAGTTCTATGTAGAAGGTATTACTGGCGGAGCAGTAAAAGGTTAAAAATCTTGAAAGTGATAAGGTCCGTGGCCTGGAGGGATGTTACAGGCTGCGGGCTTATAGTTGTTTGAAAATTAAATATTTCATAAGCTATGTGGCTCTGGCAATTCCAAAATTTTACCACCGGCAGCCGCTTGCGCTTGGATGGGATGCGCAGTGGTGCATAAAATCTGAAAATACCAGATTTAAGCACCAGCGCCCCCAAACAGCTGCCTTTTGGTAAAACATTTGGAACTTGCCAGAGTAATATAGTATTTGTACAAATTTAATTTCCAAAAACCTATAAGTGAAATATTTGTCAGGTTCTGCTGGACTAAATGACATTGTGCCTGGTGGTATATAAAGTTTTGCAGGTTTAATAGAAACTGTTGTATTTATTTAAGCAAAACAAGGTGCAGTGTATCAGTAACAGCTGCCTTTTGGTAAAATATCTGGGATTTGCCAGAGTAATATAATCTTTGTGTAATCTAAATATTTGAGTATTACTAATATTGCAGTAATTTGTATAAATAATATATTTATCTTGCAAATTTTAAGAAGACAGCAGATTTCCATATGCCTGTATAGACATTATTCCGTACAGGGGCACTTTAGCACCGCTGGCGCTTAGAGCCCGTTTTAAATGTTTCTGCGAAACAATTTGTTTTGCAGAAACATAGGGCTGTTATGCGCCATTGCGTGGGCTAACGTAGCGGGAGCGTGCCACTGGGAGGAAAATGTCTATACAGGTATATTGGAAACTGTGTCCGTTTATACACCAGATATATACTTTATTATGCACAGATTAAAATAATGGTTTTGTGCTTATTTACAGAGAGAGGAGAATATCAGATGCAGAAGACGGGAAGGCGCATTGCCTGGAGGCTGCCAAGTGTCAGTGCTGACGGGCTGAAAATATTCGCATGTGCCACTATGCTGGTACAGTCTATAGGTATTACAATTATAGAAAAGGGGATAATAAATCTTGACCAGTATACGCAGGCAGAATTATCAGAAGCAATGGCCCAGGACTCACATCTAATGGTTATGGCGGGCATAGGTTCTGTAATGCAGTTAATTGGAGGGCTTGCTGTACCCCTTTTTGCTTACCTCCTTGTTGAGGGGTTCAGGAATACGTCTGATTACCGTAAATATCTGCTGTCTATGGTGGTATTTGCACTGGCCAGTGAAATACCATATGACCTGGCAAACAGCCAGAAAGTTGTAGACTGGAGCAGCCAGAATGCACTTGTATCAATGTGTGTATGCCTGCTTATGTTATATTTCCTTAGCTTGTTTAAGGATAAGAAAGGTATTGCAATAAGCCTGCTTAAAGGTGTTATAGTTTTATGTGCTGTTGTATGGGTAACATTGCTTGTATCAGCATATGGGCTTTGCCTGGTACTGCTTACAGCAATTTTTTATCTTTTCTATTCAAAAAATGTATTAAAAACTATACTAGGTATGATAACCAGCCTGTTATATGTTACAGGACCATTGTCATTTTATGGTATATGGTTCTATAATGAGCAGCGTAAGGATATATTGCCTAAATATGTTTATTATGCTTTCTACCCAGTTCATCTTCTGGTATTAGGCATAATCACAATAAATATTTTATAATTTTTAAAACTATGCATTGACAAAATAGAGCAGTTTAATTATACTATCTATAGAGTATTGAGCAACCGGTTGCACATAATAATAAAATAAAAGGAGTATGCAAAAATGGAAAATACATTTGTTGTTAATATTATCCACCGTCCAGAGATGGTTCCAGAATATGCAGAGAAGGTAACTGGGCAGGGCAAAGCAGAAGATATTGGAAGAAAGGCACTGCTTACGGAGTCTTTGGATATTTTTAAGTTCCAGCAGGATACAGCACATAAAAATAACCTGAAAGTAACAATACAGATGACTTATGCCAGCCTGTTTAATGACGAAGCTGTAGAAATAGCTAAAGAACACCATGAGAAGTATGGTGATGAAATTGCGCTCTCTTTACTGGGGCTTCCTTGTAAAGAGTTCCGTGAGAAATATAAGACAAAGGATTTTTGTATCTGGATGTTTTCTATAGAAGATAAAAAGAGCATTGTAGATGATGTATTTGGAAAATTTTATGACCGTTTTGGATTTTATCCAGAGTCAACTGGCTCATATTATATGGATGCAGAGCTGACTAATTATATTAAAGAAAAATATCCTATGGTAAAGTGTGCAGTTGCCACTTGCTGGGAGGAAGGTCCAAAAGCATACCATACATGTAATAATTCATGGTATACACTTTTTGACGGAGGTCCTTGGAACCCTTGGATTCCTTCCAAACAGAATACACACGCACCAGCCGCTAATGAAGAGGAAGACAGTGGTATTGTAGCAATCCCTCACTTGTCACGTGACCTTCTGGCATGTTATGACGGCAATGGTTCAAACTTTGGAACACATCCACAGAACGTACTGCGTGGAATGATTTATGACAGCAAGACATGGGAATACCCTTATCTGTATAACCTGATTGACCAGTACCGCCATCTTGAAAAATACAATAACGGTTATGCCTATAATATGATGTTTGTAGGACCAGGCTGGTTAAATAAGATGGGACGCTGGGAAGCACCTTATGAACTGCTTGCTAAGTCTTATGAAGACGGAATGGCTTATTATGGACAGTTAAAGAAGGAAGGCAAGCTTGTTGACATGACAATGGCTGAGTTTGCAGACTATTACAGGGAGAATAAGTCTTATACAGAGCCAGAGTGTGCCCTTTGGAAAGATATACTTTATGGTTCAGACAAGCAGGTTTTCTGGTATGCAGACCCTTATATGAGGGCATGTGTAAATATGGACCAGGGTGGTGCTATTGTGGACTTAAGGCCATATGCTGCAAAGCTTAAGTGGGAAGTAGGTATTGGCACAAAGCATGTACAAGATGCTTCATATCCATTCCTTATACAGGAAAAATACCGTGCAGGTTACTTTACACATTATGCAGGTGAGGGGACAATACGCAGTGCTAAAGTATGTTATAATGGTGAAGAAGTTGACTTATGCCTGTGCCGTACACATGCAAGCTTCTCACAGGAAGGAAATACAAGAATTCTTACACTTGACCCTGTAGATATTGAGTTCTATGACCTTACAGTAAAGCTGCAGACAAAGATTTATTTTGAGGAAGGTGCTTCCAATATTAAGATTGAAAGAAATATACTAGAAATAAGCAATCCAGATGCAGAAGTGACAATTAATGAATATATGGTTGCATGTTATGGTACAACAGAATATCCAGAGGATATGACAGGCATTAAACTTTCACTTAGTAAAGATAGTGAAACAAAATCATTGGAATATGAATACAAGTGCCGTGAAGAATTAATGGCTGGCGCAAATAGTGTTTCTGCTGTAGTTCCTGCTATTGAGACAAAAGTATCATTAAGTACAGATGCTAAGGATGTGGAAGGGTATATCAGGGAAGGTTATGCATTCTCACCAATGTTTACACTTGGTTACCAGAAGAAAATCAGTGATAAGGAGGTATTTGCAACATGGCTCAATCTGGAAAAGGCAAATTAAATTTCAGATGTCCTTCATGCTTTATGCGTGACCTGGACATAGATATGTTTTATGATAAGGATAAGGATGAATATTACTGTATACGCTGCCAGTATACAGGTAATGAGAAAGATGTCCTGGCTAAAAATGAGATAGTAAGGCTGCGTTACCGCAAGATGCTTGAACGTATTACTGACTTCGATTAGAAACTGGACAGTGGTGCTTTAAAACAAGTTTAAGATTATATCATATCCTGCTAAATAAAGAAACAAAAAGGCAAAACGTATGTTTTGCCTTTTTGTGCATGATAATTATAAACATATAAGCAATTACAGCATACATTCAAGCAGTGCCTGGTTAGCTGGAAGATATATTTCTGCTATCTTGTGGTTTTCTGAACCATATGTGTGTTTAGCAAATATGTTGCAAATTGTGTCATGTGTTTCTGTTGTATACTTCAGGTTGAAAATCTTAGCGATGCGGTTAAAGAAGACTGGTGAAATTGAATATCCCCATTCGTCAGTGTCATTTTCATTAATAAGCTTAGGGGTAATGCTTAGGATTTTGCCCGTAATAGTGTTACGTGCTGAAAGTGAAATAAATCCTGAAGAGTCATCTACAGAACAGCAGAGTTCACATACATCTTTTTCATCAATACGGAAATCAAGGGCAGCAAGAAGACTTGGGTCAACACTTGCAAATGGGTCAAACAGGTCTAAAATTATATGGTTGCTGTCACCTGTGATAAGTGTTATAAGCTTATCAATGCTGTTCTGGTTCATTACATCGCTGTTAATGGAATTTCTTTTGTCGTTGAGGAAATCAACTAAAGCATCAACCTCTTTCTGGTTAAGTAAAGAAAAACTTGGCTTTTGTATATCGCTCATATGAATACCTCCAAATATATTATGTAATTTTACCAAAGCTTAGATAATTAAATAAAGCGTTATATAGATATTATACATATTAGACGCTTATCTTTCAAGTATGTATATTAGAAATTAAGTATAAATTTGATACTTTTATAGAAAAAATTTTATATAAGAAGCCTGTATTAAAAAAATAGAACTGGAAATAATG
>VSNJ01000068.1 GCA_009774235.1 Lachnospiraceae bacterium | reverse complement strand
GAAATGAATAAATCTATTTTCTACAATAATCTTATAATGACAATAAATGAAATTATAGGAAATACAAAATCAGATAATAAAAGCCTCAAATTTAAAATCATACCTGTTTATGAAAAAGATAAGCCATTTAATGGTCTTGATAATCAAATGAGATTAATTGCATTAAGTGAAAAAAATGTAGGAAATAGATTATTAACCATTGAAGAAACAGTAAATCTAGTAGCATGCCAATCACCGTTTGTACCTATATGGATCAACATTTCTTTGAATAAAATTAATAACCATATACTTGTTTTTAACTTTGAAACAAGCTTAAGATTCAGGAAGCCTTCACAATTAAAAAATATTGAAACTGGCCATCCCCCATTTAAAGCAATTTTATAAAAAATTAAAATTCACATAAAAATTTATTAAAATGGGTATGCATGGATGGCACACTTTATGGGTAAGGATATAATTTCCAATACCATAATGGCAGAATACATATTAAAGATGAAACTGGTAACTATAGGGTGCATATAGATGTACCAGATAAAACAACTAATTATACATATATCCATATCATAGATAAAAACAAAAATCCTTTAGATATTAATGGCAATATTGTATTATATAAGAACCTAGCAGGTCACATATCATATAATCATTAAATAGGAGCTTAATAAATATTATGAATAATAAAATACAAAAAAAGATTGAGGAAACAGATTACTGGGACTGTGAAATATTTGATCTAAAAATATCTTATTTTGGAGACGAGATAGAATTAATCTTTTATAATGATGAAGAATCTTCTTGGAAAATATCTTTTTTATCTTGTTATAAAGTATTATATGAAACAGATGCTAACAGAAGAAAAATTTTCAGTGTAAAAGATATGAAAAGACCACAGCTTGGATACTGGATACAAGATATTTCAGTTAACGAAGCTCCAACAGAAGGATTTTATATAATAAAATTAGATTTGAGTATTATGGAAATACAAATTGAATGTAGAAATATTCACATAGACAAAATTAATAATAATAATTTATCATTCTTTTGGGAAACATAATCCATTTAGTTTTACAGTATATCAGTTATAGTCCCATCACCTAAGAAAAGGAGTAAATAATATGAGTGGTTATAATTATGAAATTATTAAAGTATCTGTTATACAATGGTATGAAAAAGTCTTATCTGGACTAAAGAATCAAGACGGAATTATTTTATCAAAAAATAGTGAAGATACATTAATTATTGATTTTGATTTTCAAAATTGTATAGCACAGCTTTCGGTGACTAATTTACAGTTTGTGCCATACCAATTTGTGTATTTTGAAGCAATAGCAATAGAAACATCAAATCAAATATATTGTTTTTTTGATGATGATACTTGGCAAAAAAGTGATGTGATTAATGCGTTGGATAAAGCATTAATATTTTGCTCAAATTATAAAGTAACTTATGTAAACCCATCCATATTTACCCATTGGAATTAGACTTTTCCAATGGTATACCACTAAAGACATGAAGAACCAGTTACCCAACCATATTCACAATAGCTTCTTCAACAACAGCATTAAGGCTTTTTCCATGTTCAATAGCATATACTGCAATATTCCGGTGAAGTTCCGGGCTTATCCTCACATTAAATGTACCCTTGTAAGGCTGTTCAGGTTCAATATTCCTTTCTTTACAATCTTCCAGATACCTATCAATTACATCTTGGAAATCTTCTTCCAGCTCCTGCACAGAATCACCTTCATAGGATAATAAAGACTTTATTCCGATAACTTTTCCAAAAAGACATTTGTCTTCTTTGGAGTATTCTACTGTCCCATTATAATTTTTGTATGATAACAAATTACTCATAACAAACCATCCTTTCTTAATTTTTCTATCACTTGTTCCAGTACATAATGTTTTAATATCCCATCTGGATGTGGCTTATGGAAATTTATTATTTCATTGCTTCCTTCTTTGATAAATTTTACCCCTGAACCTGTCCCTCCCTGTTTTAATCCATATCCAAAATATGACAGGAGGGATTTCATTTCATCAAAAGTAAAATCTTTAGGTTTTTTTAGTAATTTTTCAACCAGTTTATCTTTTTTGCCCATTAATAAGATTCCTTTATTATAATATAACATTATAATAAAAAATATGCAACTATTTTTAGTTGCATAAAAATTTCTTATCCCAAGTCATAATAACGTGGCTTCTGGATAGCATAAACAAAGAATAACTTATAATATTGATTAGAATTTTAATGAACTACCCATTATCTAAAGCCAATGGGATTGCTACCACATTATTTCAATTATTTAGAAGAAAATAATTTATAATATAATCAAGCAGATATTTGCAATACACAATGCCTGCTTGTAATTATTAGCTACTTATTTATAACATTATTACTTACAGTATTTAAGAAGAAACCAGTCCGGACCTGTGCCCTGGTAAACTTATCTTAACCAGGCACAAATATATAATTATTTTATATTAATCACATAATGATACTTGAAATAAATGTATAAAAATAGTAAAATTTATAATATCAGATATTAGTAGTAAAACATAAGTAGTGCATTTTCCCATAAGGCAGATATTATCTGATGTCCCGGATATGGATATACCACAGTTAAATAGATTTGTACTGGGAATTGGCTCAGACAGGAAGTAAAAATGAATTCTAAATGGGGAATATACCCTTGGTTTCTAGAACATGGTATTGATTTAATACATCCGGATGATTTTGAAACCTTTAAACAAGAAGCTAATAATTGTAAAGTGTTTAAATGTATTGCAAACGGACAGGATTATATAACATTAAAGTATAATAATTATTATTATAGAGTTAAGGATAATTTATTTACACCCGTTCCAGCTCCCAAATATGATTTTGGAAAAATAGTAAAGATTAAGAAAAATAAAGAAAATGCTATTATAACAGATATTATGTGGCATTATGTTAAACATCAGCATTATTATTTTGTATCTGTAAAAAATAAAAAAAAATCAAAGAGATATTTGGATTCAGAGTTTATGTAGATACAGATAACTTAAGGGCAGATATTTATGACAGCCATTAGACTATGTAACAATGATACCTTATAAAGTAAGAGAAAATATAGCATGTATAACAAAAAGTATGAAAAAAGTAAAAAAGCAACAGTTGTATCTGACCTGTCTGTAAAAGACCAGGTACTATAAGTTAGGAGAAAAAATGAAAGGTTGTATAATTAATAATGAACTATCTATAAGTAATATTTTTAGTTATATTGAAGATATTGCTAAATATAATTGGTTAATTACAAATATTGAATGTTATCCAAGTGATGAAGAAATAGCCAGAAAACTGGCTGATGAATACTGCTGGATTGAAGGAAAAGATTTATTGCAATTATTAAACAAAGAAGACTTCCAATGGATATGGGGTGTATTTTCTGCTTTTCCAAAAAATATAGAACTCAAAGAAATATTAAAACATAATTCACCGTATGCGGACGGATATAAAGGATTTTGGACAAATCCGATTACCCTCCAGCATCCATTAGCAGTTACAGAAATAACAGCTTGGGATGGTTTAACAATATTAGTAATAACTAAAAATAACGAAATTGTTAATACACTTATAGAAAAACATGCATTTGCACAGGATTTAGAAAATTATACTATATAATAATTTAAATATTTTAATTTCTAGAAAATAACCAATAATGCACAGACTTTCCATACACCTTATAAATATTCCTATAACTTATATACATAAACTTTAGAAAATATAGGGGGCAATATGTTAATAAACTTAACTAAAAGTGTTCCATTAAAAGAATTATGTAAGATAACTGTGGCTGGACATATGGCATATAAAGCACAATGTATTGAATTTACACTTAGCCAGGAAGCAATAATTGGATTTGCAACAGAATTATTATGGCTTTATGAAGATATAAGTGATAATAGAAAATTAATTATAGAAACAAACCAGTTAAACACAGACCCTGCACCAAACCAGTCAATAGGTTTTTATCTTACACCTGATAGTCCTATGTTAGTATTAAAAGTAAACTCACTAACAGAAAATAAAGATAAAGGATACATACACCAGAACTGGAAAGAAATAAATATAAAGGACAAAAATGTAAATCAATATTATAATGTAAAAAATCCTTATAATAATGATATTGAATTAATTACCTTGGAATCTTATGAATTATCCAGAAGGAACATAATGAACATTAGTATATTTGATGTTAATGGAAATAATATAACCAAAGCTTATAATACTGTAACTTTTGAAATTAACTATACAGGCATAAAAGATTTTGCAACTATGCTTCTAGTCTGGGCAAATAACTGTAATGAGGGGGATGAATATGCATTACCACATATTGATAAGCTAGATTATGGATATAATTTAGGTATTATTCTAACCTATAATAATATACCAGTTAAATTTAAATATCATAATTTAGGAACAGCTTTTGATTATGATTCAAGATTTTAAGCTTATCAAACAGCCCTTTTTACAACAGTACAATAGCAATATAAGGAAGAATTAAATATGTTAATTACAGAATTAATAAACAATATATATTTCCATGATAGTTGTGTAAACAAAATAGTATTTTCTAATAAAACTATTATAATGAATATTGATTTATGTATGTGGAAGCAAAAAGGATATAAAAAAGGCAGTCCAGAATTACAAGAAGTAAATGTAATATTTTCTAATATTACAAATTATAACTGGGATTCGGATAAAAATGAAGATGAAATAGACTATGATACAATCCTGCAAATTAAAATGGAGAATAACAAAGTAAAAATCATTTTAGCAGATGAAGACATATTAAAAACATCAATAGTATCAATATTGTCATTTGAATGTACCGGAGCCCAATTAAATTATATTAATACTTAAGCTGTCTTATATCCCCTCTGGCAAAATCCATAAGTGCAATTACAGGGAAATCCAAATAATGATAGATTTTGATAATATAGAAAAAAGATATAATATTAAATTACCAAAGGAATACAAACAATTTTACCAATATGCTATTAAAGAAATTAATAATAAGATTGAACTTCATATAGAAAATGATACTCTAAATATACAAAAATTTTTAACTGTATCTGAAATTAATGATATATTAGAAGAATATTATGACTTTTTTGGATATGATATAATTCCCATTGCAGAAACGGATTATGGAGATTATATATGTTTATATTACAAAGGAAATACCCAGAATCCATCGATAATATATTGGGATTATGAATTAGCAGCAGAATCAGGGCATTCTTCTGATGGAGTATCTGTTTTATATAAAGACATATTCCAATTTATACTTCATTTAAAAATAATAACAAATAAAATATAAGTTTAAAAATAATAGAATACTTAATATGGGAAATTAATCTTAATAAAGATAAAAATATACACAAAACTTATATAAAAATATCTGGAAGTTAAAATGTATATTATCCTGATAATGATAAATACTTATCATATGGCTTTTAAAAAGGACTAGAAACCAGATATACAAATAAATTTGCACAATCCCTGTTTTGTTTTTACAGGAATAAAAGGAGATTTAATATGTTCTTATTTGAAAATGATACTGGTTATAAGAAGGTATGTATATGGAAAGATGAAGTACCATTTAATTATACAAACTACGATACACTTAGTTTATGCAAAGAGGCTGGTGATATCCACTGGCATAACGGAATAATCTGTATCGAAGCACGTTTAAATCCACGCCATATTAGTAATTATGGCATGGTGTTTATGAAATATACTTATAACAACTCTAATAAAACAAATATAATTATTAACTATGGCAGGGAAGACTTCCCCTTTATATCACAAGTAATACCATTTAGTAAAATAATATATGCAGGACTTGATAAAGAATTTGCGGATGGAATATACAAGTTTTTCCAAGAATACCCTGCTGGAAAGCTGCCTGGCGGTACTATAGAAATATTAAGCGGCGGATATGATGAAATTGCTTCAAGTATTATTTCTTTTCAAAAAATTATGGAAATACTGGTATTTATATTCCAGAATATTGATGAAATGGACAATGATGCTTTACAAACAAATATATTAAACTTATGCAGCTAAAGCCAGACGGATATTTTAAACCTGTCTGGCACTGCCCTCTTCTGCTTTCTATGTATTTTTATACTGTTTATTGTTATATTGCATTAGGGTAAATTTGTTCCATCCTGCTGTCATTAAAATATTTATCTATAGCCTGTTCCCACTTATATTCCGCTTCCTTTCCATAAGCACGTTTATCATAACGTACTAAAGCTAATACAGAAACAAAGATATCCAATGTTATAAATATTATAAATCCTAATGTAAATATCTTCCCTGTTTTTCTTAAAATTATATCTATAAAATATAATACCTTTGGATACAATACTTTAATCCATATAATGGCTACAATTCCCCAGAAAAAACAAAACAGAAGGTTTACTCTCCCACCTAAATTAAATTTTATATCACTATAATCCCAAAAAACCTTTCCAAAAACTATTTCTGTAAAAATGCTGCATATATATTCATATGCCCCACCTAAAAATGCACCTTTACAAAATATATAGTAACCTGTTTTCTCCTTATCATTGTACAATAATGCTGTTATAAAAGCAGCTGCAAGCCCCCATACAACACTAAAATGCCCCCATACAAGACTGCTTCTGCTCATCCACACACCTGTAGTGGCATGACAGAATATGGTTTCTATAATATCACCTAAAAAGGCTTCAACCAGAAACAGCCAGAATAATTGTACAAAACTGCATTTGCCCACGCAATTTACAATTTTACCTGTTTTATCTTGTGTGGCTGGTATATATTCCTTTACAGTCCTGTTACTAGCATAACCTGGAATCTTTGTAATAAACCCTTGAAGCCTTAAATCTTTAATATCCATATCTCTTTTTATATTTTGTATACATCACGGCCGACAAAGCAAGTGCCATAAGCTCTGCTACAGGTGTTGCCATCCAGATGCCATTCACCCCAAAAAACATGGGCAGTACAACCATAGTAAACAACATAAACACAAAAGACCTTGAAAATGCAAGCACAGCTGAGATAATACCATTAGACAACGCTGTAAACATTCCGCTTGCAAATATATTAAAACCGATAAAAAATAATGCTATAGTACATATTTTATTTCCTGTTACTGCAAGTCCGTAAACTGGGTTATCTGGACGGGCAAATACAGATACTAATGGTTCTGTTAATAAAAATGATGCTGCTACTGTAATTACAGAGATAAATGCAATTACTTTTAAACTGGAATCCACTACCTTTTTCAGTTTACCATAATTCTGTTCACCGTGGTAAAAACTAAGCATTGGGGCAACCCCATAAGAATATCCTGTATACAGTGAACTTGCAAACATCAATACATACATAATAATTGTAACAGCTGCAATGCCATCCTCTCCTACATAATGCAGCATTGTCCAGTTAAACATAAGGGTAATTATTCCAGTAACAAGTGCTGTTGCCATTTCAGAGCATCCATTTGTTGCTGCATTTACAAGAACTTTAAAACGGAATGAAGGCTTTTTAAAATGCAAAAGGCTCTTCTTCTGGCTGAAAACAAATAAACCTGTAACCGCTGTAACTGAGTATCCTAGCCCTGTTGCAATAGCTGCCCCGCTTATTCCCATATCTAGAACAGCAATAAATACATAATCCAGAACCATGTTTAAAACACCACCTGCTACAGAACAAATTAAAGAAAGTGTTGCTTTTCCACTTGCAATCATATAAAGGGTAAAATTATTCATTAAAAGTATTGGGACTGTAAACAACAAATAATGGCTTAAATAGTCTTTACAATACCCTGATACATCTGCAGAAAGGTTCATTCCTGCAAAAATTTTATCCATTACAACATATCCAATCCCACACATAACAATGCCAGCAAACACATTTACCAGAACCAAGAAAGTAAAGTCTTCCTTTGCTTCCTCATGCTTCTGCTCTCCCATCTTTTTCATAATAACTGCACTTCCCCCAGTGGCAAGCATAGTTGAAACTGCAGTTACAAGCTGTATTACTGGTGCTGCCAGGTTTACAGCTGACAATGCATTGGTTCCAACAAGATTTGATACAAACAATCCATCAACCATTGTATAAAAAGACATAAATACTGACATAGCAATAGTTGGGACTGCAAATTTCAAAATATTTTTTAATGTCACAGGTTTTAAATATACATTTTGTTCTTCCATAAATTTTTTCTCCTTCCTTATTGTATTTATATTCTGTGTGTAGTATCATAAACCATACAGTAACAGTACAGTCAATAGGAAAATAATAAAAATTTTTTATTTTATTTATAAGGGGGGATTATAATGAATGAAAACAATAAACTTCTTACAATAGGACAATTTGCAGCATTACATGGTATTAATAAAAAAACATTGATGTGGTATGACGAAACCGGGCTTTTTAAGCCTGCTGCAATTAATCCTGAAAATGGATACCGCTATTACAATTACTATCAAAGCCCTGTACTTGAAACAATTCTGCTATTGCGTGAACTAGATGTATCTATTAGTGAAATACATGAATTTATGCAAAACCGCTCAGCAGAAAGCCTTAAATGCCTTCTGGATGAAAAAATAACTGCCCTGGACAACAATATTATACACATGCAGGCAGTCAGGAAAACATTGTGTAACCACAGGCAGAATATGGTTACTTTACTTACAATGGATTTATCAGAAACCAGTATTGTTGAAAAAGAAGAACGCTGCCTGGTAACAGTGGATATAGATAATGACACATCTTTTGAAAAAGAAGTAGAATTAATTACAACTGAAACTACAAGATACCAGATTGGACGTCTGCATGATGCTTCATATGGTTCTATGATTCCTGTCACCAGCCTGCAAAATGGGAATTTCAACGGTTACACTAAGCTTTTTATAGAAATACCTTTTATTAAACACAAAAAAGACCTTCATATCCAGCCTAAAGGAAAATATCTAAGAGCTTTCCACAAAGGAAACTGGGATAGTCTTCAACTCCGCTACCAGGAACTCTTAGATTATGCAGACAAAAATGGTCTCAAGCTGGCTGGCTTTTCCTATGAGAAAGGAATTAATGAAACAGTTGTTGACAGTATCGAAGATTATATTTTACAAATTGAAATCCCTGTTTCTAATTAAAATCCTGTAATATTCTTTAAATTTCTTTAAAAGTGCATAAACCAGTATAATTTATGCACTTTATAATTTCCAGATACCACAAGTAAAAAAATTTTATAAAATCCTGTCTTTTTCCTTTTCTATATTGTTATACTTAATAGATGTGTGAAACGTTCCAGACATTATAAATATTACCAATGATAAAGGAGGAATTTATGGATGCGGATTTTCTACTAATAAGAAAGATGAAACAGGGCAATGATGATGCTTTTGACCAGTTTATACGTAAATATTACGAAGAAATATTAAAATACTGTAATTACCACTGCCATGATGCAGAATATGCAAAAGATATTACCCAAGAAACTTTTATCCGTTTTTTTATAAATTTATCTGAATATCATTACAAAGGAAAAACGAAAAATTATTTATACACTATTGCAGGAAACCTTTGTAAAAATTTCTATAAGAAGAAAAAAGAAGCATTATTAGAAGATAACCTATTTGAAACAACATATGTCCAGGACACAAGACAGCTTGATATAGTATTAGACCATATAATAATTGAAGATGCTATAAAAAAGCTTCCAAAAGAATTAAGAGAAGTGGTAATTTTATATTATTTCCAGGAACTTAAACTTAAAGAAATCGCAAATATGTTATGTATAGGACTACCACTTGCAAAATACAGACTTGGACAGGCAAGAAAACGTTTAAAACAAATACTTGGAACGGAGGAACTTTATGGAGCTTGAAGAAATAATGAAAAAATACAGCCAGGATACAAGGATTCAAACAGATGAAGAAGAAATCCTTAATACTATTTACAAATGCAAAGAAATATTTTACCAGAAAGAACAAGAAAAAATACTGTCATACTGGGAATTTCTTTATACACAATTTAAAACCACCAATAAAAGATGGTGGCTGTTACAGTTTTTTCTTTTAACAGCAACACAAATTGTATTTAATATATCAAATGAAGAATACTATATCCGCAGAGGACTTGGTATTACAGGAGTATTATTTGTTGTACTTGTAATTCCAGAATTATGGAAAAACAGGACTTGTGGATGCATGGAAATTGAGGCTTCTTCTTTCTATTTTCTAAAAAAAATTTATGCAGCACGTATTCTTTTGTTTGGAATTGCAGATATATTCCTGCTTACTATTTTTTGCTATATCCTGCATAAAAATCTATATTTTACAATTATGGAACTTATGGTACAATTTCTGTTTCCAGTAACAGTAACTGCATGTATTTGTTTTGGAAGTCTGTGCAGCCAGCGTTTAATAAGTGAAATAATGTCTATTATATTATGCCTGGTCTGGAGTATTGTGTGGTGGCTGGTTACAGTAAATGAAGAAATTTATGCTGTTATTGTGCAGCCGGTATGGATTTGTCTTTTTATAGGATGTAGTTTATTTTTAATTATTGCTATATATAAAACAATACATAATTGCAATAAATGCATGGAGGTGGATTTTAGTGGAATTAGAAGTAAATAATTTAACAAAAGAATTTGGCAGCTTTACTGCTGTAAACCATCTTAATATTACAATGAGAAATGGTGTATATGGGCTGCTTGGAGTAAATGGTGCAGGTAAAACAACATTTATGAGGATGCTTTGTACCCTTATGCGCCCTACACATGGCAAGATTACCTGCAATGGCAAAGAGATTTTTACAATGGATGGTGATTACAGAAAAATACTTGGATACCTGCCACAGGATTTTGGATTTTATCCTGATTTTACAGTACAGGATTACCTGCTTTATATTGCATCAATTAAAGCAATACGTCCCGCAGTTGCCAAAAAGAGAGTAAAGGAACTTCTTGAAAAAACAGGTCTTGAAAATGCTGTACATAAAAAAATGAAAAAACTGTCTGGCGGAATGAAAAGACGTGCAGGAATTGCACAAGCAATGTTAAATGACCCAAAAATCCTTGTGCTTGATGAACCTACAGCAGGCCTTGACCCAAATGAACGTATACGCTTCCGTAACTTAATCAGTGAACTTTCGGAAGACCGCCTCGTGCTTTTATCTACACATATTGTTCCAGATGTAGAATATATAGCAAATGAAATTTTATTAATGAAGAATGGAAGTTTTATCCAAAGAGGAACAACAGAACATCTTATTACTACAATGAAAGAGAATATATGGAAATGCCATGTAGAAAAAAGCTATGTTCCACAGCTTATGAAAAAATATAAAATTTCCAATCTTAAAACAGATTCCCATGGAGCCGTACTACGCATAATTTCAAAGGAAAAACCTGTTCCTGATGCAGTTCCTGAAGAGGCAGTCCTTGAAGATGTATTTTTATATTATTTTGATGAGAAAGCAGGTGAATAAAATGTTAAAATATGAGTTAAAAAAAATCTTTTTAAAGCCATCCAACAGAATAATGCTTCTATTACTTCTGATAATTACCCTGGCTGGAAGCTTTTTAGCAATACGTGATGTAAAATATTACAGGGAGGGGCAGTCTCCTCTTTCTGGACCTTTAGCGGCAAAACATCTAAAAGAAAAACAAAACAAATGGAAAGGACCTGTTACAGAGGATGTTCTTAAACGTGTTATTAAAGAAAAAAGAAAAATAAACAGTTCCAAGGAGCCAGAAGATACAAAGTTTGCCAGGTCACAAGGCTTCCAAGACATTACCGGGCTAATTTCTGTTGCATTTTCAGAGCCAGGGGAATATGACTATTATTTATGTAATTCAATTTCCCCAGAAAAAGCTTCCAGACTTTATGAAAGAAGGATTTCACGTTTAAAAAAAGAAATTACTAAGATAGAGCAAGGTCTTGAAGGCTCATTTTCACAAAAAGAAAGAGCATTTTTATTACGTCAGTATAACAACCTGGAAACACCTCTTTATTATGAATATTCTGAAGGATGGAAAGCACTTTTGGATTCCCAGTACCTGCCAACCCTTATGATTATTACAACCGTAATTATTGCTTTCTTTGTATCAGGAATTTTCTCAGATGAATTCCGTACAAAGGCTGATTCTATATTTTTTTCTTCTGTTTTTGGCAGAAACAAGGCAATTTTATCAAAAATAAAGGCTGGGTTTTTAACAATTACTATAATATACTGGGCGGCAATGCTGCTTTTTTCTGCAATTATTCTTGGATTGCTTGGAACAGACGGGGCAGGCTGTATGATACAGATAAATTTCTCAAACTGGACATGTATGTATAATATTACATATTTCCAGGACTGGCTTTTGAGTTTATCTGGAGGATATATTGGAAACCTGTTTATATTAACACTTGCAATGCTTGTATCTGCCAAAAGCCGCTCTGCTGTAATTGCTATAACCATTCCTTTTGCCTTGTCCTGTGTACCAATGTTTTTGGGAAGGATTCCTGTATTAAAAGATATTGTAACCTTTTTTCCTGATATGCTCCTAAGAATAAATAAATTTATAGGTGATTTTGTATTTTTTGAAGCTTTTGGCCAAGTATACGGAATTTATTCACTTTTGTTTCCTTTATATTTATTGCTATTTTTAGCAATACTGCCTATATTGTACCATGTTTATAATAAGATGGCTGTTACTCCATCTGGAAAATAAATACTATATAACTAAAAAACAGAGAACCTCAAACCAAAAACTGCATTGTACTTTTCTTCCTTATATGATAAAATATTTATATGATTATTTATAGACCAGAAGAAATACTAGAGAAGGAGGAATACTGTTTTATGAAGAATCTTAAAGTTATTACAAAGATGTCGCTTATCGGCCTTACTGTACTGGCTTTCGTCATATTTAGCATATGTTTTTCTATTAACAGCATGAATGCGGTAAAACAACAGACGATAAAAGAAGAAGAAAAAAATACTAGGACAGACTATGATAACAGCATCAAAAGTGAAGTGGAATTAGTAATTACACTTCTTGACAGTTACAATTCAGATATCCAGTCTGGCATATATACCAAAGAAGAAGGTATGAAACTTGCTGCGGATAAAATCAGGAACTTAAGGTATGGTACAGATGGATATTTCTGGGCTGACCAGTCAGATGGAGTGAATGTTGTCCTGCTTGGCGGCGATATAGAGGGAACAAACCGCATGGACACCAAAGACTCCACAGGTTATAACATGGTAGAGGATTTTATTAAAAATTCTGTAGAAAAAGGAAGTTACTATTGTGATTACAAATACCCTAAAGAAGGTGAAACAGAACCAAAGCCAAAAAGGGCATATACACAATATTATGAACCATTTGACTGGATAATTGGAACAGGTAATTACATAGACCACATTGATGACCAGATTTCTGCCTCTAAAAAAAGAGCTGATAAGTTTACTAACCAAAAAATCCAGGTTTTTCTTATTATATGTATTATTTTTGCCACAGCAATTATTTTATTCCTGGCATATATGATTACTAATATTACAAAGCCTTTAAAAGCAGTAGGCAAAAACATGAAAAATATGTCTGATGGTGACTTCTCAGTACAGTCTGATGGTTCTCTTTTAAAGCGTAAAGATGACTTTGGTGTACTTTTAAATATTACAGAAAAAATGCGTACTGATATTGGAGCACTTATTAATGATGTAAAAAAAGAAACCAGCCTGATTACTGAAAGCATGAATGGAATACGTGGTAATATGGAAAACCTCAATAATGAGATTGATGATGTATCTTCAACAACAATACAGCTTTCTGCTTCTATGGAAGAGACATCTGCTGCATCAGGTAATATTAATGAAATGACACGTGAAATTGAATCTGCTGCAAGAAATGTAGCAGAACGCGCACAAGAGGGAGCAGAACGTGCACAGGATATTTATAAAAAAGCAGCAAATGCCAAAAGTTCTACAATCGAAACAAAAAACAGCCTTTTAAAACAAAAAGACTCCATAAAAGATAATCTTAATGATGCCCTTGAAAAAGTAAAAGTAGTTTCTGAAATTTCTACATTAGCAGAGTCCATTATGGAAATAACTACACAGACAAACCTTTTATCACTTAATGCAAGTATTGAAGCAGCAAGAGCTGGAGAAGCTGGTAAAGGATTTGCAGTAGTTGCAGATGAAATCAGGAAACTTGCAGAAGCGTCACAAGAAAGCACAGAAAATATAAAGAAAGTAACTGAACAGGTAAATGAATCTGTTAAAAGTCTTGCAAAAGATTCAGAATCACTTTTGTCATTTATTGATGACCAGGTTATGGACAGTATTTATTTATTTGATTCTATCTCAAATGATTATAATGAAGATGCAAGAGAAATTGATTTGCTTGTAGCAGATTTTAGTGCGATTTCAGAAGAACTTCTTGCCTCTATAAGTAATATAACGGAGTCTATAGATGGAATTTCACAAGCAGCAAGTGAAAGTGCTATCGGAACTGCAAATATTGCAGACCGTATAAATAATATAGTAAATACATCTGATTCTGTTAACACCTCTTTACATGATTCAAATGGAATTGTTGATAAACTAAATGATGCAACAAATAAGTTCCATTTATAAATTATAAAAAATAATTTTACATAACATACAGAGTTATTATTATTTATGTATTAAACCAAGGGCTGCAGCACCAAAAAACATTATACAAAATATAAAATTTGTATTTTCTGTTCTTAGTGCAGCCGCCCTTTACTTATGTCCTATAATTGCTTATTACTAATAAAACCTAAAAACTTGCCAGAAAAACTCTGCTTTTACATAGCCAGCTTGGATACTGCATGCGTTTTAAACAACAGTAATCCATGCTACTTACCTGTCAAATGCTTCATCTGCTATAATATAACCACTATCTCTTCCAGTCTGCCAAGGTATATGGCTAATGGCCCATAACTCATTATAATGCCATAATCCTCTATAAATACAACAGAAACTAATTACATTTTTCCTGGCTTTATAACAAAGCTTTCTAAAAGACTAACCCCCACAATTCTAATAACACACCTTATACCTCTTCCAAATCCATTGCCACTTAGCATAATGTTAACACACAGTCCAGCCAGATATAAATCCATCTGGCTGTTTCCATACTGGTAATCATAATGATAACTGTTGCCCATGCATAATATACTTTAAAAAGCTTTCTGTACCCTCCCATGTCACACAGTTTTCTCTCCGATTTACTGCTGTATTTTAAAAAAATTATAAACTATTTTTTAACCTTTATGTTTTTACCTGCACCTTTGGACTTAATAATTTTTTTATATACCTTAACTTTAATGTCAGGCACTTTAATGGTTACTTTGTTATTTATTCCTTTAAACGCATTTTTACCAATACTTTTTAATTTTTAAGACTTGATAGTCACCATTTCAAGATTACGGTCATTTTTGCTATGAAGCTGGGTACATCCCCTTGCAGGCATCCTCAATTATGGAAACACATTTTTCAATGCCGAATACACTGCTATCCAGACATAAATGGTAATTAGTGGAAGCACCCCATTTTTCATCCGTATAATACCGGTAATGGTCTGCACGCAGTTTATCTCTCCTACGAATCATATCTTCCGCATCTTCCCCCGAAAACTGTCCTCTCTCTAAACAATGGTTCTTTTTATATTCCATGTCCGCATGGATAAAAACATTTAACACATCATTTCTGTTTCGTAAAATATAATCCGCACATCTGCCTACTATGACACAGGAACCTTTCCCCGCAAGCTCCTTAACAATCTTTACCTGCGTAAAATAAAGCTGGTCCTGCAGCGGTTGGTAATCCTCATAATTTCCTCTTCCCGCATATGCCACATGACGGGCAATATTAAAAAGCAGGCTGCTATTCATATGTTCCCCCGTTTCTTCAATAAATTCCCGCTGAAAGCCGCTCTCCTTTGCGGCCATTTCAATAATCTCTTTATCATAAAACGGCACATCCAGTCTCTTTGCCAATTCACTTCCAATGCTGTGTCCGCCACTTCCGCACTGTCTGCTGATTGTAACAATTTTTCCCTGCATAGCCAGATACCTCCTAAATTTTTTTCCAATATAACTTCAGCATGACCAAAGTCGTTATAAATGCCAGTACGTCTGCAAGCGGTCCTGCCCACAACGCACCTTCTACACCTAATGCCATTGGCAGCAATATGGTTGCCGGGAGCAGATAAACAATCTGCCTTGACAGTGACAGAACGGTTGCCTGTGTAGGCTTTCCGATTGCCTGAAAGAAAATGCCCGTTGCCATCTGCAGCCCGTTAATGGGGCATGCAAGAAGAAAGATACGGAAACACTTTACCGCAAACTCATTGTACATCTCCGATTCTGAACCAAACAGCTGTACTATACTCATAGGCGCAAACTGGAACACAAAAAATGCCAAAATCAACATGACAGTCGACGCAGTTACTATAATGCGGTATGCCTTCTTTACCCTGTCCTTCTGCCCGCTACCATAATTATAGCCAAAAATAGGCTGCGCACCTGTTGCCAGTCCAAGCAGGACGGCAGAAACAATCTGGTTTACCTTCATGGTAATTCCTATGGTCGTCAGGGGAATTTCCGCCCCATATTCCGACTGCGCACCATAAGATACCAGTATATTATTAGTCACCGCCATAACCAGCACAATAGCAATCTGTGTTATAAAGCTGGATATGCCCAGGCTGCTGACTTTCGCCATGACTTTTACTGAAATACGGAAACTTTCCTTCTCTAGCTTAATACTCTTAAATCTGCGGATATAAGCCAGATACAGGAATGCATTTAGTATCTGGCCGGCTATCGTTGCCAAGGCTGCTCCCTTTACACCCCAATGGAATATAAAAATAAAAACCGGATCAAGAATAATGTTGGTAATACATCCCACAAGCAGTCCTGCCATGCTGTATTTCGGACTGCCATCTGCACGAATCATGCCCGCCATGCCAGAATCAATAGAAGAAAACAGAATGCCATAAGAAATAATCCTTCCATAATCCACTGCATAAGGCAGGATATCTTCTGTTGCACCAAACAGCCTGCACAACGGTTCCAAAAATAAATTAAACAGGACGCACAGGACAATGCCAGTAACTGCCATGACTGATATGGAACACCCAACGCCCCTGGCTGCCGACTTTTCATCCCCCTCGCCAAGTTTCAGGCTCAGGTATGCCGCAGCCCCATCACCAATCAGAATGCTTAAGGCAATCGCCATTACAGTCATGGGCATTACAACATTGGTAGCACCGTTGCCAAGATACCCTACCCCCTGCCCAATAAAAATCTGGTCAACAATGTTGTACAAAGCATTAACCACCATGGAAATGATACCTGGGACAGCAAACGTCACTATCAGTTTTCCAATCCGTTCTGTGCCAAGTGGATTTGTTTTTGTTATTGCTGCATCCATTTTTTACCCTCCTTCGTCGGTTGTTAGCACTCTTTTTTTCGAGTGCCAGCTCTTGCAATACATTAAAGCACACTCTCCCTTGAAAGTGAAGTGAAAATATGGTATTATCAATGATAAAAACGCAATAATCGAGGTGAACCCCATGAATACAGACCAGTTAAACAGTTTTATCCAGGTCGCTGAAAACCTGAATTTTGCAAGGGCTGCTGAGATTTTAAAAATTACCCAGTCAGCCGTTTCCCGGCAAATTCATGCACTAGAAGACGAACTGGGAACAAAACTGCTGCACCGCACCACCAGGACAGTTACCCTTACCCCTTCTGGTATCAGCTTTTTAGAAGATGCAAAAAATATTATGGGCAGGTTAAAAGTTGCCCAGCAGAAAATACAGCGGCACCAAAGTGCAAATATGCAGGTCCTGACCATCGGCTGCCAAAATGAAGCCAACCTTGACCTGCTCTGCAAAATACTGAAATCCTGCAGGGAACAGATACCACAACTCTATCCGTTTGTGAAGGTAATCCCCCACAGGTCTATTTTAAATCTCTTTTATCAGGATGAACTGGACGTGCTGTTTGGTTTCCGGCATGACATCCCGATAAAAAACAACACGCTCTATAAGGAATTGTTCCAGATACCCCTGTGCTGTATCGTTCCCGCCACACATCCCTATGCTGCCAAGGATAAACTTACAAAAGAGGAACTATACCTAGAAAATATGGTAGTCTGCAACTCCTATGCGATTCCCTCTAAAGTTGCAGAAATGCAAAACCAGATTTCCCAGCATATTCCGCCGGAATCCACTTATGTATGTGAAAACCTGCAGGCACTTCTTACTCTTGTAAGAGCAGGTTACGGCTGCACTGTCCTTCCGCAGATGAATTTTATAAACTCTGATATTTGTTCAATCCCTTTAAAAGACAGCGAACCATTGTCCTATGGCGTCTTTTTTAAGAGAAACTCACAAGGTTCTCTCCTGAAAAAATTTATTTCTATTGTAACTAAAACATCCCCTGTCATTGACAGGAAAAGTAATTTATAAATAGTTACAGGTTAATGAAATACAATCATCAAATTCAACCAACGGTAAGACAAAAACAGGAATTGACTTTTTTGCAAAAAAGTATTAAATATATTTATATGCTTGTCAGAGGACTTGCAATCAATTTGATTGTTGAAGTGGGATAAGATCCGATAGATTTTATCCTACTTTTTTCATTTAAGCAAGGTTTTTGCCATGAGTTCCCATAAAAAACGATTATGCAGCTATATCTTTCCGGCTGTTGTAAGCCTGTTTGTCACTTATCTGTACAATGTCATGGATGGCATTTTCGTAAACCGGGGATTCGGTTCTGCCACTTTAGGTACCGTAAACATTGGTGTTCCGTTCATTACATCCTCAGCTGCCCTTGTTTCCATGTTCACTATCTTGTGCTGTCAATCTTGGTCTCTGCCGGTCCAGGATAACCGCATAAAAAGTTATTACCAATAAAAGGATTTCACCATATATTTTTTTAGTCTGATGCTTTATATAATGCTGCCTTTATTACATCTGCTGATAATGCTGACAATATATTTTCCAGTTCTTTTTCACAGTCCATTGCTATTGTTTTCCTTATCCTTTTAAGGCTCTGGCTGTATAATGCCTGCACAATGTGCAGTATTGCCAGTGCTATCTTTTTTAACATCTGCATATTTTTTGCACACGTTTTTTCTGTTGTTGTATTATAATCATCCCTGAATGTAAAATCCAGATGCTAGTGGAGCTGGTCCTCCACTCCCCAGTGCCCTCCTGCCGCTTTTGAAAAAAGTTCCACATCCACTGGCAGGCTGCTTATGTAATACTTTTTTTCCTCCACTGTTTTGCCATCTGGCTTTTCAAGTTTCTTTTTTACCATTGCAGCCTGTACATCATTTACCAGCCCTTCAAGTGACTGTACAACAGCCTGGTAAAAATAAGCAGCATCAATGTTCCCTGCCACTAACCTTATAGTATCAGAAGATGGTATGCCATTAGGAAGTTCCAGGTATTTTTTTAACCATTTTTCTTTTTGTTGTACAAAATCCGCTATTTCTTCCTATTCATTACAGTCTGCAAGGAATCCAAGGATACATATGGAAAGGATATCCTGCAGTTTGTGTTTTACATAAGACGGATGTCTGTAATCTGGTACTTTTGCTGCTTCTTTTGAAATACTGTTTATAAAAATATAATTATTTCCAATATCTTTTATACTAATGTTGTAATCTTTTAATGTTTCCTGTATATCCATAATTTTTCCTGATTTACGTGACATAATTTTCCTCCTGGTATAACCTTTACTAAAGATTATACCAGGAATATGCTATTCTGGAAAATCAAAAAATGTTTATATATCATTTGGTTTGATAGAATATTTATTTTATGCGGTTATCCTGAGGAATTTTTTATCATCCCTGTTATTTTGTGTTTTACAGTGGTAAGTTATAAATTGTAAAACGTAAGCACAGTGCAAAACGGATTATAAAAAATTTAATTTAATAGAATTT
>VSNJ01000067.1 GCA_009774235.1 Lachnospiraceae bacterium | reverse complement strand
TTTATTCTCAGCTAATATAGCAATTCTTCCTATTATCTTTCCTTCTGCTCTTCCTATAACTTCCCCATGTGCCATTCCACGTGCTTCAAATGATTCCCTGATTGACATAATTTCTTCCGCCTCCTTTTTAATTTTACTGGAATACTCATAATATGGATTACAATCTTTATTGCCAGCCTTGCCTGCTAACCAGCCTGCTGCAATAATAAATTCCACGTTTAATAACAGGATATCCTGGTTCACTTTCACGCTGCATCTCCAAATCAAAATAAAAACCAACACAGACTGTTTCTCCATCTGGTAATGAACAGCTTGCATTAAAACCAGCTATTTTAACCTTATTAATAAAAACTTGCCAATACAAATTTCTTTATAAAAAGATAAGCTTCAGGTATATAGTTAAATATCTTTTTATATCTGGAAAAATACAACTTTATCCTGTCAGGTTGTAGAACAGCCATAAGGTTACTGATATTTATTTAACAAAACAAAAAACATATCACAATATAAACATAATAAATTGTTTCCATTGCCCTTTTATATTTATATAATATTTGATAACTCTTCAAGGCTTATATGCATTACTGGCACTACTGCATTCCTGAAAATATACGTATGGAAACCAACGTCAATAATCTGGCCTGTTTCTAATACCTCTGCACCATATTTTGTATAACTGCAAGGGGAACGTAGCCACCAGCGGCAGTTATTTCTACATGCCCTTCCTACCACCCTGGTATCTGTGCAAAGCCATGCTCCACGTGCATGTGCATAATCACTTGCTTTTATTCTTCTGTTTATCTTTTTATCTCTTTTTTTATATCCCCAGTCCATCCTGTCATCCCAGAAACCATAAGCCGGAGACCTGAGTTCTGGAATTGAAAGAATATATATTTTATCTATTGTATTATTACCACCATCTCCCATATACTTTCCAGGCACTGGTCCATTTTCTACTTCATGTGGTACAATAGCTTTTTGTTCCGCATTATCAAAGGCTGTATTATAAAAATCATTATCCAGCCATCTACGTATAGTACAATGTTCCCAATCTACAGATTCATTTACATTATTGTATGCCTTACAGTCAATTCCTTTATCTGCCATAACAAATAAAGTTTTTCCATTATTCTGAAGCACTCTCCATTTTATCTTTTCCCATTTAAAATAGCGGAAAGCATCATTTCCAAAATATTCAGCGTTTTCTGCATCATCCCTGCTAATTCTCCTGTATTTAACACCATTAACCCATGCATCACCATCCTGGTCATACTCTGCCTGCCTGATATCAGTAGTAATCTCATTTCTTTTAACTTCTGTCTGTGGATAATATCCAAAATCCAAATAACTCCAGATTGTCACACTGGCATTATTATATTCTGGATTTTTAAAATCTAAGTTGTCCATTTTTATCTCCTTCCTATATTCCTCAAATACTATTACAACATATTTTTCCAAAAAATATTATATGAACCATTTCTGTAATATTTTAATTATATAGAAAAACAGCATTATTTACAATAAGCGGCTTGTGTTTTGCACAGAAACCAAAAATATTCATTACTACTTTGAATTAATTTTGATTTTGTGTATTTACAGGCTATTATTACATTTGAAAATCCAATATTATATAGCAAAAAAGAGGCTTACGCCCCTTTTTTGTACATACCAGTTATAAATATTCTCCTGTTATATCCTTCCCCTTGCAGTTGCAAGCTGGTAATACATTCCTTTTCTTTCCATTAACTCCTGGTGGCTTCCATCTTCCATAATCCTCTTATTATCAATATAAAGAATCCTGTCTGCATTTTGTATTGTAGAAAGCCTGTGTGCAATTACAAAACAAGTTTTTCCTTTTAGTACAGTTGTAAAAAGTTTCTGTACAAGTTTCTCTGTTTCGGTATCAATATTACTTGTTGCTTCATCAAGTATAATAATATCAGGTTCCATAAGTAATAACCTTGCAAATGACAGAAGCTGCCTTTCACCAGCTGAAAGTTCATTTCCCTCACTTGATATTACCGTATGGTATCCTTCTTTTTTCTTCATAATAAAATCATGTGCAAACACCTTTTTTGCAGCACTTATGCACTCTTCATCAGTTGCACCTGGTCTGGAAAAGCGGATATTTTCAATAATCTCTCCACGGAACAAAAATGTATCCTGCATCATAACCCCTACACTTCCCCTGAGTGAACCAAGTGTAACATCCTTTATATCGGTTCCATCAATTAAAATCCTGCCACTGTCAATATCATAGAAACGGCTTAATAAGCTGGCTATTGTTGTCTTTCCTGCCCCTGTTGGCCCGACAAGTGCAACCATCTGCCCAGGTTTTACATCCAGGCTGATATTTTCCAGCACTGTTATTCCTTTTATATATGAAAATGTAACATCTTTAAACTCTATTGCCCCATCTGTAACTGATAACTCTGTGGCATCCTTTTTCTCTGTAATATCACTTTCTGTACCAAGCACTTCAAAAATACGCTCTATATTTGCAGTTATGCCTGCTACAGACTGCAGCTGCTGGCATATTACATACACAGCGTTAGAAAAGCGCTGCATATAAGCAGTAATTACAACAAGTGCCCCTAGAGTAAGTTCTGCACCAACATTATTAGTAATAATAAATAATGCTGTCAGGTACATTGTAACACTACAAAGAATTCTTACACCAGCAAAAGAAAGTGGAAAAAATAATTCCCTGTATCTTGTTGAATGCATAAATGCCTTATGGAACTTTTCTGAAAGCTCTATAAATATTTCATCATTTAAAGCTTCCCTGTTAAAGGCTTTAATAACTTCAAGGCCATTAATATCTTCTGCAACAAATGCCGTCCGGTTACTTGCTTTATTTCTTTCAATACGTGTACAACGGTGTAATGCCCTTGCAACCACCCATAATAAAATACCAAGTGGTATACTTACAAGTATTCCCATTACTGCCATGCGTATTTCCACAAAACAAATACATACAACTGTAATAACCATTACCAGCACATTATCAATTACACGCAATAAGTCATTTATAAAAAAATTGGCAAGTTCATCTGTATAATTTGTAATACGTACAAGAATTTTTCCTGTTGGCCTGCTGTCGTAATAATCAAAACTTAATTCCATAAGTTTTTCAAATAAATCTTCACGCAGCCTGCATACAATATTGTTGCCAAGTGTAGTTGCTGCTTTTGAAGTAACAAAATCAGCAACTACTGCACCAATACTTAATGTTAGCCATACACTTAATAAGATTACTGCAAGCTTTGGTGCCCCTTCTGGTACAACACCATTTTTAGGCAGCACCTCATTAATAATCTTCATATTAACTGCCGCAGGTACAAGTGACAGAAAAGAAGCGCCAGCCAGAAGCAGACCAGTTATTATATAGTCACGTTTATATTCACCCGCATAAGATAACAGGCGTTTAAACATAAAACCGTTAAACTTCTCTTCAAGTACCTCATCTTCATAATACAGGTTCCTGCTCATGTACAAACACCTCCTTATCCATCTGCTGGCGGTAAATACTTGCATACCTTCCATCCAGTTCCATTAGTTCATCAAAACTGCCACGTTCAATAATCTTGCCATTTTCCAAAAACAATATTTCATCAAATTCTCTTAAAGCAACTGCCCTGTGTGTTGCCATAACAAGAGTTCTTCCACGGAAATGTTTTTCAAGGCTTTTAAATATTTTACTCTCTGTTTCAATATCAAGTGCACTTGTACAGTCATCAAGAATTGTAACAGGAGCATTCTTTAAAAGTGCCCTTGCGATTGCAACACGCTGTTTCTGCCCGCCAGAAAGTCCAAAACCTTTCTCACCAATTATAGTCATATAACCATCTGGAAATGATTTTGCAAACTCACTTACCTGTGCTATCTCACCATATTCAAGTACTTCTTCTTCCGTGGCATCTGGATTATAATAAGCAATATTGGCAGCAATAGAATTAGAAAATAAAAATACATTTTGCATCGCATATCCATATGCTTTTGCGATTTCATTACGGCTGTATTCCTTGATATCCCTGCCATCAATAGTTACAGAACCACTTTCAAATTCTTCAAAAGCCTGCATTACACGCAACAGCACGGACTTTCCACTGCCAGTCCTGCCCATAATGCCAATGCGTTTTCCATATGGTATATCAAGTGAAACATCCTCTAAAAGCTCTGTTCCGTCTGCCTTGGCACTTACATGTGAAAGAACAATATGAGGTGTTTTTGATACCACTTTATCACCATATCTTGCAGAAACTTCATCTTTTTTATCCAGAAGACCATATAACCTGTCTGCACTGACTTTCTGCTCCTGGCCGTCTGCTGCCAGGAATATAATATCTACAAAATTACCACAAATTGCCAGCAAATATGTAAGAAATGCTGTATATTCACCACTTGTCATCTGGAACTTTGTTGCAAGATATATACTTAATGCCATACTTGCAAGCATTACAAACTGGTCTGATGTATCAAATGCAAGAAAATATTTATACCGTCTGACGCTAAAATTTGTTGAAAAATCCCTTACATCCCTGCTACGTTCATTAAAACGTTTAATTCTTACATCTTCCCTTGCATATGCTTTAATTGTACGTATTCCATAAATACTTTCTTGTGTTTCTGTATTTAACTCTGAATTCTTCTCCCAAAGTTTTCCATACATTTCATTGCACAATTTTAAAAACTTCTTTGTAATTATGCCAAAAATTACCAGTGTAAGAAATGGCAGCAGCATAAGCCATATATTAAGGCGTGAAAGCATAAAAGCTGCTACTACAATATAAAACAATGCATCAACTGTAAATGGAATAGTTGCTACATGGAAATTACGTACATTCTCCGCATCAGAATTTACAATAGTAATTAAGTCACCTGTACTATATTCCTTAAGCAGCGGCATACCAAATGAATTAATTTTCCTGATAACATCAAGACGCACTTTATTATCACACTTTATAGAAAAATAATGTGCTATATTCCAGCGGATATAGAATGTTACAAAATACAGAAGCAGAAACAACAGAAATACCCCTACAAGTATAAACATCATTTCCCATAAATTTTCCTGTGGAATATCTTCTATCAGGAAAGCAAATATACTGCTGTTACTCTCTGGCTTCTCACCAAGTGCCGGGTTAATTACATTATCCACAATAAGTGTTACAATCTGCGGTTCAACAAGCCCTATAACCCCTTGCGTGAGACCAAGCAGGATACACAAAGCCAGAATTCCGTAGATTCTTTTGTAATATGGATATGATTTCTTTAAAATGCCCATATATACCTCCTTTTTTGCCAGATTTTTGTATATACAAAAACAACAGGCAGCACACTCCGCAAACTGCCTTTATGTTTAAATAAGGTGCTGGCATGTATTGCTACACCAGCACCCTTCTGAAGTGATATACAATGGACTTATTCTAATATACAAAACGAATAATTTCAAGTATTAAAATCCTTAAGAATTTCTATAATTATTTTTTATCATATCCATAGCTGCTATGAAATATTAAAAATATCAATTATTTTAATATTTTTCATTGAAAACCCGTCTTTTTAAAAACAAATAAATGCTCATGTGCAATCAAAAGGAAATTATATTTAATACTATTTATTTTCCAATATTCTGTAGAACTACAGTTATGTTGTTCTTTAATTATAATTTCTTTTAACTTAAAACCCGCATTTATAAAAATATTCATAACATCAAATGACATTGGTACCATACAGCCATTCTGACGTGTATCTCCTATAAGTATAACACAAAACCTGCCATTTTTTAATATCCTGTAACTTTCTAAAGCAACCTTTTTCATTTCTTCAAGAAAGTTCCTGGTATTTAAATTTGATAAATCTCCTTCTATGCCATCACTGTATTTAATAATATTAGCATATGGCGGATGTGTACATATTAAATCAATGCTCTTATCTGGGATAAAATCAAGTTTCCTTGCATCTCCTTTACGGATATATACCTTTCCATTAGCACCTTCATGTTTAAAATTTGTTTTTTCTTTACAACATCTAAGAGCAACATCATTTATGTCAACACCAATAATATTACGGTTAAGAAGCTTTGCTTCTATAAGTGTAGTACCACCTCCTGCAAACTGGTCAAGAACTAAATCATTTTCATTAGAATAACGTAGCAAAATATTCCGTGGAATATATGGTGACCAGTTCCCTCTCCATTTTGCATCATGTGTAGCCCAGTTCCCACGTTCTGGAAATGTCCAATGTGTAGTTATTTCCAATTCAAAATTTTCAGGTTCCCATTCTCTTATCTTTTTTGCTGGCATTTAAACTCCTCAATGCTTATATTGAATTTCCCCAAAGTATATAAATAATTTATTTCCAGCCTTTAGTTAAAAATAAAATCAACGTAGTTTTTTATTAATTATATCATTTTCTAAATCCTTAATGTTATAAACATGCTCCATAACATCGAAAGTTTCTTCAAGATTATGACGGGCACTTGTCCAGCCTTTACCATCTGTAAACCAGACAAACTCTAGTCCGTCAATAGTATCTATTTCTAGTGCAAGTGTTTTATAACTACGGGCCGTTTCATTTAATTTACTTCCTCCACTACTATAAAAGTTTGTTTCAATACCATATATCATATTATCCGTTTTAATTACAAAATCAAAGCGTTTTTCTGTCTTACCCTGGTTAGAAATAGCTGATAAGTTAATTCCCCATTTATCTGTAATCTGATGGATATACATTTCTTTAAAATAATTAATATCCTTAATAAAACCAGATTTTCTAATAAAACTTTCAACTAAATCCTCCATAAGATGGCCACCACGGTTTTTACGTCCATTAGAATCAAGCCCCGTTTCAACACCTGTTGCATAATCAAAGAGATTGTTCACAATATGGTCTGCTATCAAATCAAATAATCCCGTTTTACGCATAAATATCTTATATTGTTCTACTGTAAGATTCGCTTTTTTAAAATTATATGTAAATTCACCCTCTTCATCAATAGCATAAATTTCATCCGCCCTGACAGCTAATAACAATGGGATACACTTTAAAGTTTCAGGATATTTTTTAATTAAATTTTCAAAATCTGTTTCAATATTTTTTGAACCAATTAAAGAGTTTAATATATTTAATTCAATTTTAACCTTATCAATATTACTATAAATCTTATCAAAATCAACATAGTATCCATAATTTGCTATACTACTGCGGAAACTTCCAAGCCATTCTAAAAAATTTCTGCGCATATTTTAATCCTTTCTGGCTTTACAAGGTTCACCAGCCCTACATTTGGCACTCCTGCACTCTCTGCAATAAGATTGTGGTATTTGTTTATTATCTGGCTTTCTCCATCCAAATAAACGTTCAATTTCTTCAATTCCATAAGCTGTTTTTCCACAGCAAGGGCATGCAGCTTCAATTTTATATGGCATAACTTAACTCCTTTTTGTTTTAAAAATTTGATATTAAAAGTTCTTTAACTTTTCCTCTTCCTTTACTTTTACAATTAATCGCACGGGCAGCATCAACTCTTTTAATTTTATACGAAGAATAAATATTATCAAAAAAATTATCATTTATATCTGAATTTTTAGGATCAGAATTACTAATAACAATCTTAGCCTCTTTTCTATGCATTTCATCAACAAATCCAGCAAGTGCTATCTGTTCACTATCATCAAAAAGATTTTTTGTATATGCTGTAAAATTTGAAGTACTGGTAACTGGTCTGTATGGTGGATCTAAATATACAAATGTGTTTTTATCAATAAAATTAGCAGACTCTCTATAATCACAACATATGATTTTTACATTTTGTAATTTTTCTGATACAGCATGTAAATTATTTTCATCACAAACTAAAGGATTCTTATAATCACCCATAGGGACATTAAACATTCCTTTTTTATTTACCCTGAAAAGACCATTAAAACAAGTTTTATTTAAAAAAATCATTATTGCTGCCTTTTCAATATTATTATCTTTACTATTATTAGTTTTTAAAATATTAAATTTTTTACGTTTTGCCATATAATATGCTTTCCTGCTATCTATATCCATTGGTAAAAACTCATTTTGCATTTTAAAAAGCAGCCTGGTTAGTCCGTCAATATTATCACGTATAACAAGATAAGTATTTATTAATTCTGCATTAATATCACTAATAATTACCTCTTGTAATTTATAATTATTAAGTATATCAAATAATACAGCGCCTCCTCCAACAAATGGCTCTATATATTTTGTAATACCATTATTAAAAGGATAATACTGCTCAATTTCCTTTATTAGCTGTCCTTTACCACCTGCCCATTTTAGAAATGGTTTAACAGGCGTTTTTCCTGCAGAAAAAAGGTCCATAATAGTACCTCCTATGTAATAATACATTAACCTGATACATGATTATATTCTAAATTCAAAATAATAGCAATATAGATTTAAAAATATTTTTTACAGTTTAAACACTTCCATCTCTTCCTCTATTACATTCCTGTCCCTGTCAATATTAAATGCATTTAATACAGGATGTTCCCTGTCCATAAGTGAAAGCACCATATAAGTTGTTTTAAAATCATATGCAAGCCTTATATCTTCCATGGAAAGCCTGGCAGGTGCAGATGGATGGGAATGGAAATTACCCACAAGCTGGTATCCCATTGCCCTTATATCTTTTATAACAGCAAACTGTTCTTTTATATCCATTGTAAAATGACAGCTGCTTGCATCTGTATTAGTTAATAAATATATTTTCTTAATATACTTATTGTCCCCTTCAACTATGCCTCCTGCCAGGCCGCATGCCTCATTTGGAAGTTCTTTCTCACAATGCCTTAAAATTTCTAAATAACATTTTTCTGGCAAATATATCATAATCCTGTCCCTTATTATAACAAGCAATACATATAAGTTAAAATTCCCTTACATGCTCTTTTCCATAGATTTCATCTTTCTCAAGCATTGAAAGAATTTGTGCTTTCTTTGTGCCAGCCATAAGTTCTTCATTATACTTAAGATATCTTTCACATTTATTTTCAGAAAGATATGCAGCTGCTTTGCTATCTAGTGTAAGTTCTGTAACAAATACCACCATTTCCTGTCCATTTTTAAATGCACCTTCCATAAAATCAAATGCATTTTCTAAAGCAGCACCTGTTTCATTTTCAAGTTTTTCAAGCTCTTCACGCCACTTTACAAACCCAGACTTTGCTTCTTCAAATGATTCTGCTGTATCCTGTGAATATGGCTGGTTCTTCCTAATCATTTCTAAAAGCTTAGTATAACACTCCTCCTGCTGTTTTGTATAAAATCCAGCTTTCCTTTCCTCTTCATAAGTATTTTCATAATTTTTATACATTTTCTTATATAATTCTGTATATGCACTGTCTCTGTCCATTTCTTCTTTAAATGATTTAAGAAAAGAAAACCATCTGTCAGCTATAAAATGATATAAAAATACTTTGTCAAAAAAAACATCCAGCCCGCTAATTAAAAGATTTACAACACTTAACCTTTCATCAAATGAAGCTTTGTAAATACGTTTATATACAGATGGTGTAACATTACCTGAAAGAATATCTTTAATCCCATAATCATCCTGGTACTTTTTATATAAATCAAAATAAGCAGCTACATCTTTTGCAATTTCTTTATGCTGTATAAATTCATAAATTATTTCTTCATCCACTGGTACCTGCAGTTCTTTATATACTTTAACCAGGCAGCTTAAATCTTCCCATCCCCTTGCAGTTACAAACTGTATGCCATCCACATCCGCCTCTGCTTTGTAAAAATTCTGGGGACGCAGTTCAAGATAGCTTAAAATTGCATTATCTATACGGTTTTCCCTGGCATACTCACGCCATACATCATATTTTGCATCAACTTCAATTTTTCTTACACGGTCAAGTGTAACCATATCAAATTCATGTACAGATTTATTGTACTCAGGCGGATTGCCGGCTGCCACAATAATCCAGCCATCAGGAACTTTCCTGTTGCCAAATGTTTTATACTGCAGGAACTGTAACATTGTAGGGGCAAGTGTTTCTGATACACAGTTAATTTCATCAATAAATAAAATACCCTCTTTTAAACCACTATCCCTGGTTTTACTATAAACACTTGCAATAATCTCACTCATTGTATACTCTGTAACAGAATATTTCTTCCCGTTAAATTCCTCCTCTTTTATAAAAGGAAGACCTACTGCGCTTTGTCTTGTATGATGCGTAATTGTATAAGCAACAAGCCCTATTCTTAGTTCCCTTGCAATCTGTTCCATTATCTGCGTCTTGCCTATTCCTGGTGCCCCAATAAGAAGAACTGGGCGCTGCCTTGCAGCAGGCATTATATAGCCGCCAGAACCATCCTTCATAAGATATGCTTTAACAGTATTTTTAACCTCTTCCTTAGCTCTCTTTATATCCATTATAATTCTCCATTTCCTGCTGCCAGGCTGTGCAGATGCCCTGGCTCAATTTTCATTCTCATTGCCCATGGAGGGACTGATGCTTCGTCATAGTCATCTATAAAAATAAATGCTGTTTTATATGCAGGCTTTGCTTTGGGATATATCCCTTTTCCGTCTGTAAAATAAACCAGCCCGCATAAATTCTTTAAAATTTTATTTTTAACCATATCATTTATATATCTGAAAACAGGCCTGAAATCCGTCCCGCCGCCGCCAATTATATGGAAGTTATCCAGCACATGTCCAAGCTGTTCTTTTCTCTTTATTTCTAAATCCATGCGTATATCATCATCACACTGTATTATCCTCATATGGCAGCTGCTAAAAAAGCTGTCACTTTCTGAAAGTATATTATACGTCTCCTTAAGAAAATTCTTAACCATTTCCCCATTTGTTGAATAGCTGGTATCAACTGCCACAACAAACTCTTTTATTTTCACTGTTTCCCTTGACTCCAAAGGTTCAATAAGTGGCAAGTTTCCATATAACCCAAGCCCATAAGTATAATAATTCAGGTCAAATTCATCAGGGTCACATTTTAGTTCTTCATTAAGCACTGCAAATTTCCTTAAGAAACTGCTGTAATTACGCCTGCCTTTTAAAATCCTTGCCCTTTCATCAAATATCTGTGTCCCGTCCTTATCATTATCCCCATGGCTTTCAAGTTCCATTTGTGACTGTCTTGAAATCTTATCCCATTTATTCTGGGCATTGTTTGAAGCGGCAGACATCTTCTCTTCTTTTGGCCAGTATTTATGGCTGTCAGTATAAAACTCTCTCTGTAGTTTTTCTATACTGCTAATATCCATTTCCATAAGTTTATTATATACAACTGGGGCAGACACAGCCTTTCCAGTATCTTTTATTTGTTTATAAAACTGTTGTCTTATAAAGCTTAATGGTCTTTTAAGTCCTGGCTTGTCCATGCTGTCAATAGTATATTCTGTAACAATATCACATGCCACATCCCATAAAACCCTGCTGCGCCTGCCACACAGCCATAGATGTCCATATATGCAGTGCAATATTCCATGCAGGTACAGCCTGCTTAAGAAACGTGAATTAGATTTAAAAACACGGAAAAGCTGTTCTCTGGAATAATACAGGTAATCACCATCTACAGCCATTGTGTCAATAGTATTGTCACTTTTCCATATAAGCCCTGACAGTGCAATATCCATAAACCTAAGTTCAAGATATAATTGGTTCCTGGTAAAACCAAGTATTTTAACAGCCATTTCTTCTTCCCATTCTGTCTGGGTAATATTATGCACCATATAAACCATGCCCTTTCTATAAAACATATACTTAAATTTTTTCACATGTGTGTCTGGAAATCAAAAATTGTATAAATTTATTGGCTATGGCAGTTCCAATCTGATTTATATACACAATTGGAATATTAAAATTCATACCTGCTTTTTCTTATATCTTCTATAAATTCATGTTTCCATTTTAAAAGGCTTGCCGTCCCTTCTCCCCACCCAGCTTGTGATGCCTTTGATACTGCACTGTCAATACCTGCTGCGTCTGTGTATTGGTTACTGCATATAAAATATAATGCATCAAGTTCCCTTTCTATTGTAAGTATCTCCATAATCTCTTTCTGGTTGCACTTTATATAATCTTTATATTTATTACGTGGGATATCTTCCAGCATAAATGGGTACATAAGCCTTCCAAGTGCCATTTTATATATAACACTTACACTTTCTTCTACAGAAGCTTTGTCAAATATTGCGTCATACTGCCTGAAATCAGGAATATCATCCGAAAAGCATTGTCTTGCACGGAAACCCTCACCTGTAATATTCCTGCCAAATATATGTGCTGGGGCAATTTCATCATATGACTCTGTATATTCTGGAAATACAAGCATTGCATGGATTTTTCCATTATCATAAAAATATACATCAAGATGGCTGCTTAAACGGCTGGCAACCTGTTTAAGCCCTCCTGGGACGTCTGCCCTATGCCTTAGACAAAGCTTTGAAAAATTTGTACAATTCATAAATATATCACTTCCAGCTTCTTTTAAAGCAGCACCAGCTTCCAGTGTTTTAAAATTACGGCAGTTATAAAATGCATTATTGGCAATTTTAATAACAGTATCAGGAAGTACAACACTTTCAACATAATTGCCACAAAATTCACACATCCCGTCAGGTGGCACAATATTACCACTATCTGGAATATCTTTTTTTATATAACTTTCTACCCTCCGGATTTCAGAAAAACAATATGGGCCAGCAGACAATACATTTTTTCCATTAATCTTTTCTGGTATACACAAATGTGGATTGTCTGCATATACACGCAGTATTTCCGCCCCCTCTCCAAAATCCTGCCATATAAATGCAGAATTGTCTGTTAATGTATACATAAACCACCTCATCCATACTATTTTTATTTATTGTATAAGACTGTATCCAGAATCAAAAAGCAGTTCATTGGTATCTGTAAGTGTTATATTATGCTGTAATGCAAATATAATAATACTGTCCCTTTTAATTATTGCATATAATATAGGATAACCAGTTGCCTTTAACAAATTCTGTATTTCTTCAAAAGATAATTTTAATGTAAAGCATATAGCAAGCACTTTATCACGTGAAGTTTCTTAACCCCTGATAAAATCTGGTATATATAATTACTGTTAAGTCCTGTGTTTTTAATAAGTTGTCCCCGTGAAATTCCTTTGGTATCTAAAATGTTCTGTATATATTCATGTAATTCCGTTTTAACAAGATTATCTTCTTCACTTTCAATATAATCCTCTGGCTGTGCTAAACCTTTTAAAATTTCTAATAAATCTTGTGTTTTTTTACCATATTTTATTCATCCTGTATTATATTGTTTTATTAATTTCCAAAACTAACTTGATAAAATTCTATTAGCATAAGTAATTTTAACCTGTAAAATAAAATAAATTATTTTATAATATCCTGCTGGACATACTATACTAGACATCTATATATTAATTCTATATAATCATACCATGGAAGAAAAAAATGTCAATGCATTACTTAATTTAAGTTTCTCCATTTTTTTAGTATACAAATAATCCAAAGAATATACTGGTTTCAACAGATTGCGTAGTTACATTTATTGATTTTGGCATTGTAAGAAAATATAAAGATAATTCCGTAAGGGATACAACAATAATGCTTATGCAGATGGATATTCTATAAATAAATCATTAACCACATTATTGGAAAAAGATGGTGTAAACCAGTTAGATGGCAGTATTACACCTGGGAAAAATAAAAGCTATAATTGGCTATGAAGCACCAAAAAAATGAAACAAATTAGAAATTCATTATACAAATGACGAATGTAGCAACAACCAGTTTAAATTCTTAATTGAAAAATAATCTTTAATAATAAATTAAATAATTTAAAAATTATGACGATATAAAATAAAATATTATATTATTTATCAGGTTAAATAATAACTAAGGAGGGTTGGTTATGCCTAGAATTACTGATTATAGTTTTTTATTTAAACCAATGTCTGGAATAAAAAAAACAAATATTACTGGCAGTTTTAAGTTATCACAAATAAACAGCAGTTCTATACAATCACAATTAAAAGCCGCAGGTATTAATACAAATAGCAAACAATATAAGACCGTAATTAAAAAAATGATGTCAGATGGAAATGGTGAAATGTATACAAACATCCAAAGTATCAAAAACCTAATGAAAAGTTATGACAAAGATGGAGATTACATTAGCCCTGTTACAGGTTTAGCAGGACTTCTATTAACTAATGAAAATGCTGCCAGCAGGAAACGTATTATTCCTATTCCTGAAAGCAGCAAAGATGAGATGTTTGAACAGACCAAAAAAGAATTTCTCCGTGAAAATGGTGTCCTCAATGGAGATACAACAAAACGGTCTGATGTATATACAAATATGTACCATAAAGTCAAGAAAAATGACAGGCTGGCAGCAGGATATACCATGCAGCAATATGAACGTTCATACCGCAAGGCATTTTTAGCAGCAGCAAGAAAAGCTGACCCTGGCTGGGATATAGGAAAACCTGTTCCTGCTGGGGCATTAGATGGTATTACAAGAGAATCTGTTGAAAATTTAACAAATTCAGTTGATTTCAAAATTTAAAAGTATCTGCTTCCATGCATGGTTTGGAAGCAGGTCTTTTTAACTTTTTCATATTAATTTAATTATTTGTATATTTAATTTTATATAATATCATCCATATGCCAGTTCCAAAAGCAATTAATCTTTCCTTTATATACAATTACTGGACAATATATGCTTATTGTGTAAAATTTTATTGATAATAATAACATCATATAACACATTAGTTTTTCATTGGATTTTATGAACCAGGGTTCCATTCTTTTTATATAATTCCACCACTTTTGCTGTTACAGGAATTATGCATAAACGGACACTTTCTCCATATGCAAAATATGGGTAAACTCCTATTTTCCCTTGATAGTACAGGTCACTTGGAGGATTGCCACTGTCAAATCCTTTTTTATTTGGAAATATATTTTTATATGCAAGTTTATTTATGTCCTTATATGATTTTATAATTTTTTTCTTTGTCCAGCCAGGAAAAAATACTTTTAAAGTATAATAACATAATTCTTCATATTGTTTATACATTTTTTTAGTATAACTATGGTCATCAAAATTTACTGTTAATTCCAGAATTTCTTTTCTATTTTCTTTTGTATAAATTGTAATTGATGGAAGTGTCCATATTTCTTTATCTGCTGTAAATTCATAATGTACCATGCCCTTATATTTTCCAAAATCTTGTATATATGAATACCATTCTTCACATGGATATATATAAATGCTGCTATTATCATTGTGGTAATATTCATTATAAACATTAATAAAATCTTCAATAGTAAATGCAAATTCTAACTTTCCATTTCCACTATACTGCACTTCTGTTCCTTGCTTTTTATAATCTCTTTGTATTGAAACTGGCATTTCTGTTCTTTTATTCTTTTTATTAATCCGGTACTGGTAACTAGGTATTTCTTTTATACCATTATGAAGAATTTTATTTCCTATATATGTAAAACTGCCATTATCTGATAATTTAATTGTAAGTTCATGTGTAATTACTGCTTCATTGCATAATACTGTTTCACATACTGCATCTACAGTTAAAGTAATTGTCCCATCTTTATTTTTCCTGGTATCTGTAACCTCTGGAATAGATGTTGCAAATGAAGAAGGTGCATAATTAAAACAACCCAGCCCCGTCCACAGATAAGCCTGTTTTTTCTTGTTAAATACTGCATATTTCTGGATACTTCCTGCAGTTACAGGTATATATTCCATTACCAGTTTTTCAAACTCCTCTTTTGGTATTCCATCTGGATATTTTTCTGGATTAAATTTCTTTTTATATTTTATCTTATAAAGGTATTCATACATTCCATTAAAATCTAAATCCTTTATATGGCTGGCATTCCAGTCTGAACATAACAGGTTATTTCCCTGGTAGCCTAATCCAAATACATATTTTTTTGAATACTTACGTTTCTTGCTGTTTATTGGCTTTACTCTTACCAGAAAGCTGCCATCAACCATTTCTGAAACTTCTGGATACTCTGGTACACAAACTTCATAACAGAACCATCCTTTTTCTGAATATCTCCAGTTTTTAATTCTGGAACTAGATATATACGTAACTACTGGTTTGTTATTATTATCCCAGGAAGCACTTGCTGCCAGTACATACATTTCTTTGCCATTATAAATATATTTTCTCCTTCCAATTCCTCCATCTGTATGCACATCATAAACAATACATGAACCTTTTTGTCCTGATATGGATTTTTTTAAAAAACGTTCAAATTTCTTATAATTTTCCATATTAGAATATGCTTCATTACATCTTGCCTGATAACCAGCATTTCCTAATAACTTGACCATCTGGCGGATTACTTTACTTTTAATTACAATATTTAATGAAGTACCTTTATCTGCATTTTTGTATAAATCTGATACCAGTTCCATAACTTCTTTACAACTATTTTCTGCCTCTGTTTTTTCACTTCCGGAAACTGGCAGGTTATATCCTTTTTCCAAAAGTTCTTCTTCATCCTTATTATTCTTATTCTCTTGTTCTACATTTTTATTACTATGTTTATCTATTTTCTTATCTGTACTTGTACAGGAAAATAATAACACACAACATAACAACAATAATAATAATATATGTTCTTTCTTTATTACCATAATAATCTCCTATACCGTTTCTTATAGCTCAAATAATATAATTGAAAATCCCTCTTTGACATATGCTGTTTTCGCATTTTCTCTATATAAAACTTAGTTTCTTCCATTCTATAATTATTTTTAAACTTAATCTGCTTTTATTTTTCCAGCCATTTTTCCATAATATCCCTGCTCTTTTTTACAACATAACTACTGCCACCACGCCCTTTTACATCCTCTGCCATACTTATAATAAGAACTGGGTCTTTTATATTTTTATCTGTTGTAAATACCACAAACCATCCAAGTTCTGTTCCCGATGCATCATCCTTTGATATTTTTATTTCTGCTGTACCTGTTTTGCCTGCAAGTATTGTATCATCACGGTGCGCCAGATACCCCGTACCATTCTGGCTATTTACAACCTTTTCCAGCCCTTCAAGTACAATCTCTGAAACTTTATTAGAAAATGCATCTGGAATCCAGTATTCTGGTTCTGGTTCTTTTTGGTAAATAATATAAGGTTTTATTATATTTCCATTATTACAAAATGCAGAATATATACATGCCATATGCAATGGATTAACAAGAACTTGTCCCTGTCCATAACCACTGTCTGCCAGTTGTATTTCTGTTTCAATTCTGTTTGAATTAGAATATTGTGATTCTGGCATATTTATTTCAAATGGAATTTTTTTATTAAAACCTATGTTTTTTAATGAACTTTCCAGCTTTTTTGCACCAATTTCCAACGCTGCTTTGGCAAAATAAATATTATCTGAATAAATTAAAGCATTTTCAAGAATTACAGGCTTATATGTGTGAAGTGTTGTTATATAATAAGAACCCCATGAAGAGTCTTTCTGCCAGCTTAGCCCCTCTGTTCCATAGTCCTTTGTCTGGTTAATTTTCCCTGCCTGAAGCCCTGCTGCTGCGATAACTGGTTTAAATACAGAACCAGGACACCAGGTCTGGCGGAAACGGTTATACAGTGGCTTATCTTTATTATTATTAAGTGATGCCCACTGTTTTTCTGTCATACCTGATATAAAACTATTGCTGTCATAAGAAGGGGTGCTAACCAGCGCCAGCACCTCACCTGTATATTGGTTTATAGCTACAGAACAGCTTTTATCATTTTCATACTGTCTGTACAATTCCTCCTGCATTCCAGAATCTATGGACAGCTGTATATCCTTTCCATGTTCCACTGGTTTATATACAAGTTCTTTTTTCTCTTTTCCATCTGGGTCTGTAATATAAATCCTGCATCCATCAATACCTTTTAATTCTCTTTCAAATAAACTTTCTACACCGCTTCTGCCAATTACACTATTTATAGTATACCCCTCACCTGCATGTTTTTCTAAATCTTCTGCTGTAACACTTTGTACGTATCCTGTAATGTGTGATGCTGCCTTTCCTAATGGATATTCCCTTATTTCTGTATCTAAGAACATTATACCTGGAATTGCAAGAAGCTTTTCCTGTCTCTCTCTTTCAAATAACACTTTTTTATCCGGTTCTGGCATTAATAAATCTGTTTCTTTTAATTTAGGAATTGTCTTAATTGGTACAAAAGAGTCCTTTTTTACCCACTTTGCTGATAATTTCTTTTTTATAACTTCTGGTTCTGTTTCCAATAACTTTGCAATTTCTTTTATTACTTGTTTTTTGTTTTTAAGCTTTCCTGGAACAATCCCCACAGAAGAGGCAATCCCTTTTCCTGCAAGAATATATCCATTCCTGTCTTTAATTTTTCCTCGTTCTGCCTTTATAGAAAATACTCTTACTTTATCTAATGCATCTAAATCAGGAAAAATCATTGTATCATCCCAGACCAGCTTGTATCCATCTTCTCCCTCTGTAAAAACTGCTCTATTAACAAAACAAATATTTCCTGCCTTTGTATCAAAAGAAATATTGTATAGTATACTTCTCTGTTCTTTATCATATTTCTTAATTTTTAACTTTATATTTTGTATTTCTATACTTTCATAAATAGATGAGTTACGCTCTATATAATCTTCCTGGCTTATATTACCTGATGCTTCAATATCTAATATATTATACATACAGTTATATTTTTGTTCTGGAATATATCCATAATATCTGGCAATAAGTTCTTCTGGTGTTTCCAAAATATTATTTTGTGGTATAAAAACTGATACACATATAACTGCCCCTGCAATAATTCCTATAATAATTATACATAGACAAATAATATTATATATTTTTCTCTTTCTGTTTTTATATTTCATACTTACATGCCTCCACTATATTGTTTACTTAAAGGCATAAATATGTAGCCAGGCAGATTGCCCACTTGCACAACAACCTCTTTGCCTCTTTGCGGCAATCTGTCAGGAGCTTGAACTCCTGCCAGACTAAGCAAGCCCTAGTAAACCAAACCCACCATTTAAGAAGCGGAGGACTTACTTAATAAGGTTAAATATAAACTTTCTTTATTAATCTTACAAATATTACATTTGTAAGATTAATGGATAAAAAAATAATGCCTTTTATTAATATAGATATTACATCTGTAAGATTTATATGTCAAGTACATTTTTTATTTCCGTTTCCCTATTTTTTAAATTACGCAAAGATTATATTACTCTGGCAATTCCAAATGTTTTACCAAAAGGCATCTGCATGGGGTAAAACCAGGGAATTACCAGAGCCAGAAATTATATAAGCTAAAATACAAAAATCTAATCCCATACTTGTTCATTATTTTATAATATATATTGTTAATACAAATCCATTTATATTTTAACTTTAATTTTTTTACTTATGAAATGTTATAACCACTATAGAGCATAATTACTAGCTTTTAACATTTTCCTAACAATCCAGTTCTTTGTACATCCATACATGAGGGCATCCTTCATCATAATCATTTATTCCAGACAAATAATAACCCTGTTTTTCATAAAATGGTTTTACACGTTCCTGGGCATGAAGGCAGATTTTCTTACCTCCTGCTTTTTTAATAGCTTTTTCTGCTTCTGACATTAATTCCATGCCTATAGCTTGTCCCCTGTATTTTTTTATTACTGCAATACGTCCTATAATATATGTATCTGGCTCTGTATCTTTAAAAAAACGGCATACTGCTACTGGATTATCCTTATCATACATAACCATATGTACTGCTCTTCCATCAATTTGGTCAAATTCTTCTTTAAACCCTTGCTCTTCTACAAATACTGTATTTCTTATAAAGACAGCATCTTCTGGTAACACATTGTATACTTTAGTTTCCATATATTCTCCTATTTAAAAATAGTATAAATAATAAATCTACCCATAAAATTTGTAAATATTAAATTCCATATATATTAACTGTTTACACAGTATTAAGC
>VSNJ01000066.1 GCA_009774235.1 Lachnospiraceae bacterium | reverse complement strand
ATTTCTTTATGGGACATATTTCTGGTGAAATGCGAATATAAAAGGTACAACTGGTACATTATATATTATGTATGGTTGTACCTTTTAAGTTTTTATAACTGGACTTTTTATTGGAGGCTGAATATGAATAAAAATTTAATTCGCATGGATTTAAAGAAAAAGTACAGGGCGGTCCTGGCTGCTGCATTGTGCCTGAATATTTTTGTTGCCATTTTGTATTATATACTGTATATAGACAGAAAAGTCCCAGATAATATAATGCTTATAGAAAACAGGGAAGAAAGTTTAGAGTTTAATGTTCCAGTTGAAGGGGAAATTGACAGCACGGTTGATGCCATTAGTGTAAAAAATGCCAGCAGTGTTAATAATGGAAATATCCATTTTAACCTGAACAAAACAGTTACAATGCAGGCAAATAATACAGGTAGTTATAAAGCCAGCCTTAAATTATTTGGACTTTTCCATTATAAAAATATCCAGATAGATGTTATACGTGAACAAAAGGTTATGCCATCTGGGAGAGCAGTAGGTTTATATATAAATTCTGATGGTATTATGGTGCTTGGGACTTCTGAGATTGCAGGCAAAGATGGGTTCAGCCATGAACCAGCAGCAAATATACTTATGGCGGGAGACTATATTTACAGGATAAATAACCAGAAAGTAGAAAACATAGATGATGTGGTGGAAGCAATACAGGAAAATGGTAAAGGGCGTGTAACTGTGTACTTAAGGAGGAACGGAAGCAATATAAAGGTAAAAGTTAATACAGTCCTGGCAGGTGACGGGGAGTATAAAATTGGTGTATGGCTACGTGAGGATACAGAAGGAATAGGGACTATAACATATGTTACAAAGGATAACGAATATGCTGCACTTGGCCATGGAATAACAGATATTGATACAGGGCTTTTGATAAATATAAAAAATGGAGGAGTTTACCCTGCGGAAGTAAGCCAGGTGATACGTGGTGAGGCAGGCGCACCAGGTGAAATATTAGGTTCAGTAAGGCTTGGCAGCACATACCGTCTTGGAACAATAAATAATAATACTAATTATGGAATATCAGGTGAAATATTTGACAGCCAATATGGATATAATGAAGAAGAAGCCGTTGCAGCAGCAATGAAACAGGAAGTTGTAAAGGGAAAGGCATCAATAAGGTGCCAGCTTGGGGATAAGATAGAAGATTACGAAGTAGAAATAGAGAAAATAAATATTAATTCGCAAGAAAATAAAGGGATGGTTATTAGGGTTACAGATGAAAGACTGTTGAGAAAGGCAGGAGGTATTGTACAGGGAATGAGTGGTTCACCTATAATGCAGAATGGTAAAATAATTGGTGCTGTTACACATGTATTTGTAAAGGATTCAACAAGGGGATATGGAATATTTATAGAAGATATGCTTTCTGGCTGAAAAAGCTGCCACACAAAGTATAAAATACAATTTAAACCAGATAAGATGGCTGGTATACAAATTTGTACTATGTATTATACTGTTTTTGTATGGCAGCTTATTATTTATTTTTTATAAAACTTGTATATTGTTATAATTGTTCCTAAGCTGGAAGCTATGGATTGCATTCTTTAATTCATCTGAATGGTTATAAAGCTGTTGTGCAGACATTGATGATTCTTCTGCTGTAGCAGCTGTAGTCTGTACAATTTCAGAAATCTGTTCCATTTCTTGTGTTGCAAGGCGGAGGGACTGTGACTGCTGTGTTGCAGAAGCTGCTATATTTCCAATAAGGTTTGTAGACTGCTGTGCATTATTAACTACATCTGCAAGAATAAGTTTTGTACTATTTGTAAGTGAAGCACCTTGTTCTATAAGTGATATAGACTCACTAATAAGCCCTGAAATATTTTTGGCAGCTTCAGCACTTTTATTTGCAAGGCTTTGTACTTCGCCTGCAACTACTGCAAAGCCTTTTCCTGCTGTACCAGCACGTGCTGCTTCAACGGAAGCATTAAGTGCAAGTATATTGGTTTGGTATGATATATCTTCAATAGTTTTAATAATTCCGCCAATTTGCTGTGATGAACCAGAAATTTCCTGCATGGCAGCTGATAGTTCAGCCATTTTACTATTACATAATTCTAACTGTTTAGAACCATCAGAAGAATATTTTTTAGCATTATTAGCATCATTTGATGTATGGTCTATATTTCTTGATATTTCCTGTATATTGGAGGATAGCTTATGTACAGCAGATGCTTGTCTTTCAGCACCAGTAGAAAGAGTTTGTGCTCCTGAAGCCATACGTTTTGATTCAGATAAGACTTTTTCTGCTGTAAAATTAATTTTAGATAATATATTATTAAGTGAATCAAGAATTTTATGCATTGCATCCTGTATAGGCAGAAATTCTCCCTGGTAATTATCTTCAATTTCTAAATCCATATTTCCATTTGCCATACTTGCAAGCTTAATATCAATATCATTTATATATTTCTTTAAATCATGTTTGGTAGTATATATGGAATCTACTAACATTCCAATTTCGGAAGTATCTGGTTCAAGTGAAAAATCTGAAGAAAGGTTTCCTTTAGAAATCTCTATCATCTGGTCACGTATAATTGTTACAGGACGGAGAATTCTATGTCTTATTATTATCATACTAAATAACTGGAGTATAGCAACAATAGCCAGCCATACCTGCATTTCTTTTTTTATAAAATCTACTTTGTTAACTAGGTTACCAACTGTCTGGGCAGTCCTGTCATTAAGTTTCTGCAGGAATTCTTCTTTAAGTGCATTAATTTTTGTAATTGCTGTTTCATAATCTTCACCATATACATAATTAATTGCTATTTCATTTTGACCGCCCTTGGTCTGGCGCATAGCCGTTTCTTCAAGTGGTACAAGTTCATTTGATATGGAAGACATTTCATTAATCATTGCCTGTTCATCATCTGTAATTCCAATTTCCTGCATAGCAGAAACACCTTTATCACGGTTTTTAAGGTTATTAACTTCGTTCATATAGTTGTTATAATGTGTTTCATTGCCAGTTGCAGCAAAGGCTCTTACCTCATTTGTAAGGTACGCTGAACCATTCATAAAACGGTTGGCATTATATGTAAGGTTAAAACGGTCTTCATAAGCTTTACGCAGCTGTTTATTAGCATCATTGTATGAAACTAAAGATACAGCCATTATAACAAGAGCTATAATTGAAATACCATTTAATACCAGTGATAATGTTGACTGGTTTATAGCTTTTTTCATTTGGGTACCCCTTTCAAAATTTAAAAATGCAAAATTACGTATAAATCGTATCATAAAATTATTTATTATTCAATAATTAATTTTTTGGTAACAATTTTCTTCATACATTATTAAGGTGTCTGAAAATTAAAATAAGCACAAATTTACTGGCTATGGCAATTCCAAAATTTTACAAACAGAAAGCCATGTTGCAAACATAGCTTTGCACGCATTCCGCTTGGATGGATACACAGTGGTGCATAAAGTCCCAAATGCTTAATATAAACAAGTGTTTTTATTAAACATTAAATATGAACTTAAGCACTATTGCATTTTCTGTCACAGCCCAAGACACCAACATATGGAATAATTAATATATTAGCCCAGGAAACCGTACATATCTAAAATATGAGATACTTGGAAATTATATTTTGTATAGAAATTATATTTTTGATTATAATACAGTTTAACTTGATAAATTTGTGTATAAGACAGGGACAGGGCTTTTGTGGTGCCGTCCTGTTATCCTGGGAACGGAGGGAAATATGGGAAATAATGATACAATTAACTTATTAAAAGAATGTAATTCAGGTACAAAGATGGCTGTAGACTCTATTGATGAAATTCTTGATAAAGTAAAAGCAACTGAATTAAGAGATGTCTTAAACAGCAGCCGTATACAACATGAAAAACTTGGCAACGAACTTCATTCACTCCTGCTGGAACATAATAGTGAAGAAAAAGAGCCTGCTGTTATGGCTAAAGGGATGTCATGGCTGAAAACAAACCTAAAAATGGCTATGGACGAAAGTGATGCAACGATAGCAAGCCTTATTACAGATGGATGTAATATGGGTGTAAAATCTTTACACATGTATTTAAATAAATATCCTGGTGCGGACAGCACTTCCCAGGATATATGCAAACGCCTTATTTCAATAGAAGACAAACTGTGTAAAGAAATGAGGCCATATTTATAGATAAAGACCGTCTGTCCAGAAGTGTATTTTAAATTTTGCTTACTTAGCGGTCATAATTTAAGTTATTAAAAAATTATAATAATGTCTATTGTAATATTGAATAATTTCCCATAAAGATGTATAATAGCATATAGGCAAAATAGACAAGAGGTCTAAATAAGTAAATATGCCGTGATGGCGTAAATGACAGGATGTGTACGCCATATTTTGCGGAGAGAACGGGGGACAATATGGACAGTATGGATAAATTAAAGATGGAGGAGAAAGAATTAAAAGAAAAAATTGAATTTTGTACATTGCTAATTAGATATGGCAGTTTGGTACAGGCTACTCCAGAACAAAGCATCCGGGCTTTTAAACTGAAAGAAAACTTTGAAGAAGAACTGAGGGTTATAAAGCTTAAGATGGGTGAATAGCGTATAACAGATGGATTATATTTAAGGACTCAGGGTACACATATTGTACTTGGAGTATATAAAAAACAATTGAGAATGGGATGCTGCCATAAAGGCAGCATCTTATGCTTTTTATAGTTCATCAGAATCCAGAATTATTGTAAATGGTCCGTCATTTTCAAGAGAAACTTTCATATCTGCACCAAATATTCCTGTTTCAACTGTATTACAATATTCTTTAGATTTAGATATTATATATTCATAAAGTTTATTTGCGTGGTCTGGACTTCCAGCATCAAAGAAAGAAGGACGGCAGCCTTTTTTACAGTTTGCATAAAGAGTAAACTGTGATACAAGCAGCAACTGTCCATTGACATCACCAAGAGAAAGATTGGTTTTGTCATTATCATCACTAAATATTCTTAAAGTACAGGCTTTTTTAAGCATTTTACAGGCAGTCTGTTCTGTATCGCTATCACAGATTCCCACAAATATAAGCAGGCCTTTTCCAATTGAACCAGTTATTTCATGACCAGTTTTTACAAAAGCACTATTCACCCTTTGTATTAAAAATTTCATAAAATTTAATCTACTTTTAATTTTATGTACTTTATGATAACATAAATTTATGATATTATAAAACAATGTTATAATAATTTTCTGGAGGTGTATACTTGTTTGGATATGTGCAGATACGTAAGCCAGAGCTAAAAATAAAAGATTATGAGGTATACCATGCGTTTTACTGTGGAATGTGTGAAAGGCTTGGTACAAGATATGGAGTACCAGGGCGTATTACACTGACATATGACATGACATTTCTTATAATACTTTTAAGTTCTGTATATGATGTTAAATGCAGGCATGGGAAAAGACACTGTATAGTGCACCCTGCAAAGAAGCATAATATCCTGTATAATAAAATTACAGATTATTGTGCTGATGTAAATATTCTTTTAAGTTATTACCACTGTCTGGATGATAAAGCAGATGATGCTTCATTAAAGGGAAGTGCAGGAGTCCTGTTATATAAAAAGAGCGCAAAAAAGGCAGCAGGAAAGTACAAAAGGCAGGCATATACAATAAAACAGTCATTAGCCAGGCTGTCATGTATTGAAAAGGAGAATAACCAGGATATTTTAAAAGCAGCAGACTGCTTTGGACGGCTTCTTGCAGAGATTTTTATATACAAGGAGGATACATTTAAAATATATCTTGGTGATATGGGATATTATCTTGGCAGGTATATTTATATTATGGATGCATATGATGATTTGCAGGAGGATATTAATAAAGGAAGATATAACCCATTTAAAACTGTATATAAAGATACAGGGTTTAAGAAAAATGTATATGAAATGCTATTAAATGAGATATCAATGGCATGTGGTGCTTTTGAACAGCTTCCATGTCTTGATTATATAGATATTTTGCGTAACATACTATATGCAGGTGTATGGAACCGTTATGATTATATTTGTGCGAAGGAAAAGGAGGATTTAAAGTGACAGACCCATACAAGGTGCTTGGAATTTCACCAAACGCCACAGATGATGAAGTAAAGAAGGCATATAAGGAACTTAGCAGGAAATACCATCCTGATGCCTATGTAAATAATCCACTGGCAAATCTTGCAGAGGATAAGTTTAAAGAAGTACAAGAAGCGTATACCCAGATAATGAATTCAAGGGCAGGCGGAGGAAGTGGTTACAGCCAGGGATACAGCGGAGGTTATGGAAGTGGCCAGCAAGGTTACAGTAATAGCGGTTATAATAGTGGAAGCGGCCAGCAGGGATACAATAATGGGCAGTATAACCGGCAGAGTTACCAGAATTATGGTACAAATTATGGGCGTAATCCTAATGGGTATTATGGTTCTGGAGGGTGTGGGACAGGAAACTTCTGTTGTGACCTATGGTGTGCAGATACGCTTTGCGAATGTATGGGAGGGGATTTGTGCAGTTGCATTTAAAGTCAAAAGAAGCTGCATATGGCGGCATTATGATGGCACTTGCAGTAATACTTATAATACTTAGTGGTATTATTGAGCAAAGTTCACTTTTTCTGCTTGCGGCGGCATCATTTATTACAGGGGTTATACAACGGCGTTTTTCTGTGAAACTTAGTACAACATTTATAGCAGGTACATTTATTGTGGGTATGTTCCTTGCACCACAGAAATTATATTGTTTTACATTTGCAGGATTTTCAGTATATGTTTCTATAGCTGAATATTTAAGGCAGAAAGATATGCCTTTTGCGGTTTGTATTGTAATAAAAGGCATATGTTACCATATCCTGTTTGTACTTGCACTTGTTGCTACAAAGTATTTTATTGGCTTTGATATATTATTTGCAGAAGGATGGGTAAAGAAGCTGTCTGGAATACCAGTGCTTTTTATTATTGTGGCAGTTGCTGCTGCAGAAGCATTGTGGATTATATTTGACAAGGCATATATATTTTTCCAGGACAGATATGGAAACAGGCTTGGCAGGTGGTTAGATGATTAAAAACGCACATAAGCAGTTATTAAAAGAAATACTTGCACAGGTGTACAATAATTCACTATTCAGTGAGAGCAGGAAATATATGCAACATGGCAGCACAAGTATATACAGGCATAGTATAACAGTTGCATATAAAAGCTGTGAGATTGCAGAGAAATATCATTTAAAAGTATCATATAGGGAAATGATACGTGGTGCATTGTTACATGATTATTTTCTATATGACTGGCATGATAAAGAACATAACCACCGCAGGCCGCATGGTTTCTTCCATGCATCAGCTGCACTCCATAATGCGTCAAGGGATTTTAAACTTACCAGTATAGAGAAAGATATTATAAGAAAGCATATGTTTCCACTAACACCAGTCCCACCCAGGTATAAGGAGGGCTGGATTGTATGCCTTGCAGATAAAATATGTTCACTAGGAGAAACAATTAAAAGGTAGATTACTTGTTTTACTTTATATATTACGAAAGAGGTATAAGACAAATGAAGAAAGCTATTATTAGTACCATTATAATATTCTGCTGCATATTATTTTATAAAAAGGCGGATGCGGCGGTTATATTTAATATGGACGAAAATACAGTTATAGACAATATATTGTCTGCAAATAACAGCAGTTCTGGCAAAGAAATAGAAATTAAAAACATGGTTTCTGTTGTAAACGGGCAAAGTTTCAGTATTTCACAGGTTTCCAGCATAAATGAAGTAATAGATGCAGGAGGTATTGTAGATATTGAAAATGCCATTATAGAGAATTTTCCAGAAGAATATAATTATAACCCTGGTGTGGTAGAAGTGGATAAAGATAATTATATTATAAAAGTCTGTGGTACTGGTACTGCGGTTATCAGGGTTATAACAACTATAGATTCAGTACAGTCTGATATTTATTTTGCAATAAAGGGTATAGATGGTGATATAAGTATCTATAATGCAATAGAAAATATTAATGGTGGAAAAATACCACCAGTTATTACAGGTTTTGAAGATGCTAATATTCTTTACAAGGATTATTATGAAGCATTAAAGCTTATAAAAAATAGTGAAAATTTCACTTCAGATATAAATATACAACATGATGGCCTGGAAAATACATGGAAGCTTGCCAATGGATATAAATTTATTGAAATGCGCAGGCTTTTTGAAGAGTATTTTAGTTTACGCAGGTTTGTTTTGTCAGAAGTGCAGTTTATTTCTGAATATGAGGGAATTGTACTTAAGTTTGCAAATGCCCTGGCACAAGATGATATATTGTCATATTCATTTTATAAAGAGAAAGAATTTGAACCAGATAATGGAATTACAATTAATGTGGCAATAAGCAGCATGGCGGATGGTACTGTAATTAATAATGAGTTTACATTAAACGCAGGCGTCAGTGAAACCAGGATTATGCTTGATAAAGAATTTAAGGAGGAAGGTGAGTATACTGCAGAGGTATCAGGAAATGGCCCGTATACTTCAAAAGCAGTATATACATTTGAATTTATATTTAATACCATAGATAAAGGGGCTTTTGTAAAGAAGAAGACAAAAATATATTCAAGTATATATAATGGGCAGGAAATAGGGACTGCTGCTGCAAGGACCAGGTATAACTGCATAGCAAAAAGTTCTTCTGGATGGTTCAGGATTAAGCTTCCAGATGGCACGAAAGGCTATATAGTAAAAGATAATGTGTCACTTTCAGAAAGTGCAATAGCTAATATTGTAAGTATATATGATGCAAAATATTCATATGCTGATATGTCCAGGGATATAAAGAAAATGGCCCAGTTCTACCAGGATGTTATTGAACTTTCAGTATTATCCAGGACTGCTGACAATAATAATATATATTGTGTGCGCCTTGGCAACAAAGATGCAAAGAAAAAGGTGGTTATCCAGTCTGCAATGCATGCCAGGGAGTGGCTTAATTCACAGCTTCTTATGAAAATGCTTGAAAGGTGTTGTAAATCTTATTATTCAGGAAAATATGGAGGAGTTACTTATAAAAAGCTTTTTAACAATGTCTGTTTCTATATTGTGCCAATGCTTAATCCTGATGGCGTAAATATAAGCCAGTATGGACTTGGAAGAATTAAAAGTGCATCATTAAGGAGGCTTGTTAAAAAACTTGGCAGGGGAAGATACAGCAGGTGGAAAGCTAATGCAAAAGGTGTTGACTTAAATAAGAATTTCAGCGCAGGTTTTAGAAAAGGCAATGCAAGAGGTTCAAAACGTGGGCCAGCAGGATATTCAGGACCATATGTATGTTCTGAACGTGAATCAAGGGCACTACAGAACCTTGTTAATAAGGTAAAGCCTAAAGCAGTTATAAATTACCATGAAGCAGGCAGGGTAATCTATTATACAAAATCATCTTCATTAACAAGCCTTGTAAGGCAGAAGACAGGTTACAGGCTTATAAGGGAGAGTATAAAAGGTGCCAATGGTTCATTTGGTGACTGGCTTACAAGAAAAGGTATTGCATGGTGTACACCAGAGACGTGTATTGGCACAGCTCCTGTAGGACATTCGCAGTTTTATTATGAATGGGGTAAACACAGGGATATGATACAGGCTGTTGCAAAACTGTATAAAAAATAATATATTGGCAGTATACCAGGCTGGATGGCTTCCATCCATTGCTTCGTTGGCGCAACCGGCGTAGCCACAGCTACGCCTCATTTCTACGCCTTGCATATGAAATAATCATACTGTGCCCAATGCATCGGAAATTAATTATTCGTTGTACTATTGGCGGGAGTGCTAGTGCTATTTGTAATATAGCGGGCAGTAACTATATAGCGGAGATAGTAAGTGTAATTGTTTTTTTCGTGTAGACGTATAAAAAAATTAGTGTTATAATAGTTGAAGTATATTTGCGGATATCAGGCTGACTTATAATGATATTAACAGAATGGATAGTTTGGAGGAAAATGGAATGAATAATTTTGAAGATGCTAACGTTGATAAGGATTTATTAAACCAGATTTTTGCTGATGAAGGTGAAGATTTTTCCTTAGAAGATGCTGAAGAAGAACAGTTAAATCTTGATGAAGCAGTGTTTGATATGGGAGGAGTTGCAGCAGAAGAAAATGTTCCTGCTGAAGAAAAGCCAGCAGAAGAAAATATTTTTGAGGAGAGCATTTTAGAAGAAGCAGCTCCAGAAGAGGATGTTGTGGCAGAAGAAGAAGTTGCAGAGCCAGTGGTGGAAGACATCCCAGAAGAAACTGCAGAGACAGAAGAAGACATTCCTGAGGAAGAGGATGTTCCTGAGCCTGCTGTCCCATCTGCTGCCAATGATGATATTGTAAATGAAGAAGCAAGACGTGCAATGGACGAAGCACGCCTGAATGGTACAGTTACAGTGATTACAGAAGATACAAAAATTAATGGAAGCATTTCTTCTGATGGTTCACTTGAGGTTATGGGTGTAATTACAGGGGATATTGAGTGCTTAGGTAAAGTATATATTAATGGTAATGTATCAGGAGGCATAGTTGCTTCTGAAATTTTTGTAAATACACCAAAGTTACATGGCGGTCTTATAAGTGAAGGTACTGTAAAAATTGGTGTTGGGACTATAGTTTTAGGTGATGTTACAGGTACATCTGCTTATATTGCAGGTGCTGTTAAAGGAAATATTGATATTGACGGACCTGTAATAGTTGAATCTACAGCTATTGTAAAAGGTGATATAAAGGCTAAATCAATTACTATCAATTCTGGTGCTGTAGTAGATGGCTACTGTTCACTTAATTATGCAGGTGTTGATATTGACCAGTTCTTTGATGAAGAATAAAAAAGTGAATAAAGCCATGATAGCGGATGGCATTAGGGCAGCGTATATTTTACAGATATGTACTATGCAATGGTTTTATGCATAATATCAACATGTGTTTTGAAAAATATTATAGGAGGCAGTTTTTATCTGATAGGAGACTGATTATGGCAAAATATAAAAGAGTATTATTAAAATTGAGTGGTGAGGCTCTTGCAGGGCCAAATAAAACTGGATTTGATGAAGCTACATGCCTTGGTGTTGCCAGACAGGTAAAAGAGCTTGTGGATTCAGGAATAGAAGTTGGAATAGTTACAGGAGGCGGAAATTTCTGGCGTGGGCGTACAAGCGGGAATATTGACCGTACAAAGGCAGACCAGATAGGTATGCTTGCTACTGTAATGAACTGTATATATGTTTCAGAGATTTTCCGTTCTGTTGGAATAAGGACAAGCGTACTTACTCCATTTGAATGTGGTTCATTTACAAAGCTTTTTTCAAAGGACAGGGTAAATAAATACTTTTCAAAAGGAATGGTAGTATTTTTTGCTGGTGGCACAGGCCATCCATATTTTTCAACAGATACTTCAACAGTCTTAAGGGCTGTCGAGATAGAGGCAGATATAATTCTTTCTGCAAAATCAATTGACGGGGTATATGATGCAGACCCTGCTGTAAACCCTGGCGCAAAGAAATATGATGAAATCAGCATAGACAATGTAATTAATAACCGTCTTGGTGTTATAGACCTTGCAGCAGCAGTGCTTTGTATGGAGAACCATATGCCTATGATGATTTTTGGGCTTAATGAAGAAAACAGCATTGTAAATACTGTAAACGGTGTTACAAAAGGTACTTTAGTTACTGCATAATATAACAGTTTGTGTCTGTGCGCTGTCTGGCACAAAGCTGCATTAGTTATGAAAACCAGCGCAGAAAAGGGGAAGAAAATGAGTGTTGAATTAAAACAATTTGAAGATAAAATGAATAAAACAGTTGAAAACCTTGCAAGTGACTATACTACTATACGTGCAGGACGTGCCAATCCACATATACTTGATAAGATTACAGTAGATTATTATGGTACTCCGTCGAACCTGCAGTCAGTTGCCAATATTTCTGTATCAGAAGCACGTACTCTTCTTATACAGCCATGGGAGCCAAGTCTTATTAAAGAGATAGAAAAGGCTATACTTGTATCTGATATTGGGCTTACCCCTAATAATGATGGCAAAGTTATACGCCTGTCATTTCCAGAGCTTACAGAAGAAAGACGTAAAGAACTTGTTAAAGATGTTAAGAAGAAGGGTGAAGACAGCAAAGTTGCAATTAGGAATATACGCAGGGATGCCAATGATATGGCAAAGAAACAGCAGAAAGCTAATGAGATTTCTGAGGATGAGCAAAAAGATGCAGAAACAAGTATACAGAAGATGACAGATGAATATGTAAGTAAAATTGACAGCATGATTGATGATAAATCGAAGGAAATTATGACTGTATAGAATTATTATGGATGTACAAGTTCTATATTATATAGCCTGGAAGGCTTGTACGTTTCCAGACATACCAAAAACAGATACATTATATATATTTTGTATCTGTTTTTTTATTAAGAAATTATTATAATACTAAAAATACACAGAAGCAAATTCCACTCACTTTTTTTACCAGGTTATATGTAGCCAGATGCCTGTTATGTTGTCTGGCATTTTTCCCTTAATTTCTTTGCACATTCTAAGAATACAGGTTTTTGTGCAAATATAAAGCTTTTTTTACTATAGTTATAATTAATAATATCCATTGCATCATCTTCTGTTTCAAACACACATTTATTAATATCAACATATATTTTATTGCGGCTTAAATCATCAAGCTTGAATATATTTTCACATATTGATATAACAGGTATATTTTCCTGTGGTTCTTTAATCCATGTAATATTATATCCGTTGACAGAGGCAAATTCTTCCAGCCATTCTGCTGTGTCGGTATAACCATTATCTTCAATATAGATTTTTTCTTTACCATTAAATAAGCGTAGAAAAGGGGCAGCATTAAAGTCTATGTTAAATATACGGTTTTCACCTGCTTTGCCCATAATTCCATGTATTGCATCATCATATGCAAGCATTACAGTTTTGGCACGGTTTTCACTGCCATTGTGGATACCTTCATATATTACCTGGAAGACAGAGCCTAAGAAAGTTTCTGCCATGCGCCCAAGCTCTTCTTCTTGAACATATTTTGTAAAAAATACAATCCAGTTGCGCCATGCGTAATATGTTGGAAATGTATTAACGGATTCATTTTTAGCACCCATTGCATGAAGTGCCTTTGCATTTCCAACAGATGCAACTTTATAACCTGCGAGATTACAACGGTAACACCATTCTGTATCATCCCAGTATAAGAAATTCTCTTCTGGCATAAAGCCAATTTTATCAATAACACAGCGTTTTACCATTAGTGAACATGCTGCAACAGAATCCGTATAGATGTATTCTGGCATGTTTCCATCCTCAAATTCATTGAAATGCAAAGCCTCTGTGCAGAAATATTTAAAATCAATCTCCTGGCCGAACTGCTGTACATAATCAGGTGCTTCCATATGGTATACTTTAGCACCAGCCATTCCTGCTTCTTCATGTGTTTCTAAGAAATTATAGAGGTTTCCTATTGCCTGTTCATCAAGCATTGCATCATTATCCACACACATAAGGTATGGATATCCTTTTTTATATACTTCCCTGAGACCTGTATTAAACCCGCCAGAGCCTCCAAGGTTGTCCTGGTTCTTAATAAGGACAAGCCCTTCAGGATATTTTTCCTCTATGCGTTGTACAGATTTGTCTGTAGAACCATTGTCTACAACATATAAGTCAAAATCCTGGAAATCTGATTCAAGAATACTTTGTATACAATCAAGCACAGCATTTTCTTTATTATAATTGCATATTACAATACCAACTTTTTTCATAATAATCTCCATTCCGCTATATACTTAATATCATTAATAACCAGTCCATAAAAAATATCTCTGATATAATCTGTGATTATTATATCAAATGTATTTTGTAATGTAAATAAAAAGCATACCAGAGCCACATCCGTTTCATAAATTTCAATAACTTCTATTTATTTATTTTTGAGGAAACAGACGGTTTCCATGCCAGAGCCAGAATATTCCACACAAGGGTACGCTTCCGCTATGATAACCAACGCAACAGATATCCTGGTTTTATAAAAGAAATTGACAGTTTAAAAGCATTTTCCAACATGCTTTAGATATATCATAATGTTTTATAAAATTTGATTCTGCTATTATACACAAAATAATAGACTTATGTACTGGCATATCTGTATAATTTCCAGTTATACTTTTATTTTGTATATTTATTCCATGAAACAGGTTTACAATATCTATATATCCAGAAATACAAAATAAGATAACTGGAAATCTATTGACTTTCCAGTTTTTACTTGTTAAAATTAGTTGTTGGCATAAGGGATAGGCAAAGCCTGTCCCTTAATATTTTGCAGTAATATTGGAAAATATATTATTATAGAATGTTTTTTGCTTGTATAATTAAGAATTAAAACATTTAATGAAAGGAAAACAAAGATGTCAGATAATGCAAGAAGTGTGCCAAGACATGTAGCGGTTATATTAGATGGCAATGGAAGATGGGCGAAGAAAAGGCTGCTTCCCCGCAATGCAGGCCATGCTGCTGGAAGTAAGAATGTTGAAAAAATATGTGCGGCAGCATGGGACATGGGTATAGAATATTTAACTATGTATGCATTTTCCACTGAAAACTGGGCAAGACCAAAAGATGAAGTAGATGCCTTGATGAAACTGCTTGGCAGTTATTTAAAAGATTGTATTAATACCAGCAGAAAAAATAATATGCAAGTGCGTGTCATAGGTGATATTTCACGTCTTGACAAAGGTTTACAGGAAAGAATTATAGAACTTGAAGAAGTTTCTGCAAACAATACAGGGCTTCATTTCCAGGTTGCTTTAAATTATGGAAGCCGTGATGAAATCAAGCGTGGCATTATAAAAATAGCCAGGGAAATAAAAGAGGGAAAACTTGATATAAATAATATAGATGAGGATGTTATATCATCACATCTTGATACATATGGCATACCAGACCCAGACCTTATGATCAGGACAAGTGGTGAACAGCGGTTGTCCAATTATCTTTTATGGCAGCTTGCGTATGCAGAATTTTATTTTACTGATGTATTCTGGCCAGATTTTGATAAAAAAGAACTTGAAAAGGCTGTAGAGTTTTACAGGACAAGGGACAGGCGTTACGGAGGAGTATAGCGTATAAGGGAAATTATATGATAAAGCTGGATTTTAGCAGAAAGGATTTTTAAAATGTTCAAGACAAGGCTTGCCAGCGGGATTGTCCTTATGGCAATTACAATAGCCCTTATGGTATATGGAGGCTATCCATTATTCTGGGTTATAACAGCAATTTCTTTAATTGGGCTTTTTGAACTTTACAAAGCAGTTGGTATGGAGAAAACACCTCCTGCACTAGCTGGATATATTTCAAGTATTGTTACAGATATCTTGTTACTTAATGATGAATATGAATACCTTATAATGTGGCTTATATTATCATTAATGGTATTTATGGCATGTTATGTTATAAGTTATCCGAGGTTTAATTCAGAGCAGATAACAATGCTGTTTTTTGGGATTATATATGTAACAATTATGTTATCATTTGTATTTAAAGTAAGGTTTGTAGAAAATGGGATTTTACTTGTATGGCTTATATATATTGGTGCCTGGGGTTCTGATACTTGTGCTTACTGTGTAGGCAAACTTATAGGAAAGCATAAGATGCCATCTGAACTCAGCCCTAATAAAACAATAGAAGGATGCCTTGGTGGCATTGCTGGTGCAGCATTAATTGGATTTATATTTGCAGCAGTATTTTATAATGACAGGAATGTATGGTGGCAGCTTCCTGTAATAGGTGCAGTTTCTTCTGTTATTTCGCAGATTGGTGACCTTGCAGCTTCTGCTATTAAAAGAAACCATAATATTAAAGATTATGGGAAACTTATACCTGGACATGGTGGTATATTGGACAGGTTTGACAGTATTATATTTACTGCACCAGTAGTATATTATCTTATAAGGTTTATGATGTAATACAGAAAATACAGGTTTTATACAGGATAAAAGCATCCTGGCATGGAGTTAAGAAATATGAAAGAGATAGTTATATTAGGCTCAACGGGTTCTATAGGCACACAGACCCTGGAAGTAATAAGTAATAATAAAGATATGCATGTAAAAGCATTGGCAGCAGGAAGTAATACAAACCTTGTGGAAAAGCAGGTAAATAAGTTTATGCCAGAGCTTGTATGTATATATAATAATGGCAAGGCACTTGAATTAAAGAAATGCCTTGAGGCAAAAGGAAACCACAAGACAAAAGTTGTAACAGGCATGGATGGTCTTGTGGAGTGTGCAACAATAGATGGTGCAGATATTGTTGTTGCGGCGGTTTCAGGAATGATAGGGATAAAGCCCGTAATTGAAGCAATTAAGACAGGAAAAGATATAGCATTTGCAAATAAAGAAACTCTTGTTACAGCGGGGCATATTATTATGCCTATGGTTCATAAGTATGGAGTAAAGCTTCTTCCAGTTGACAGTGAACATTCTGCTATATTCCAGTGTATAAGTGGAAAATATAATAATAAACCTGCCAGGATAATACTTACAGCTTCAGGAGGACCATTCCGTGGCATGAAAAAGGAAGCTCTTAAGAATATAATGCCAGAAGATGCACTTAAACATCCTAACTGGTCTATGGGAAAGAAGATTACAGTTGATTCTTCAACAATGGTTAATAAGGGGCTTGAAGTAATAGAAGCAAAATGGCTTTTTAATATGGATTTTGACAATATTGAGGTTGTGATACAACCACAAAGCATAATACATTCTATGGTAGAATTTGAAGACGGGGCAGTAATTGCACAACTTGGGACACCTGATATGAAGCTTCCTATACAGTATGCGCTTACTTATCCAGAGAGGCGGTATCTTCCAGGAGAACGCCTTGACTTCTATAAAATGTCCCAGATTACATTTGAGAAGCCCGACCTGGAAACCTTTGAAGGGCTTAAGCTTGCATATGAGGCAGGCCAGGCAGGAGGAAGCATGCTTACTGTATTTAATGCTGCTAATGAAAAGGCGGTAGCCATGTTTCTTGAAAGGAAAGCTGGTTATCTGGATATAACACGGATAATAAAAGAATGTATGCAGAAACATAAAAACATTGATAATCCATCATTAAGTGATATACTTGAAATTGAACAGGATGTATACAGCTTTATTGAGAGTATGTAACAGAAGCTGGAAGTGAATATCTATGGAGGTTTTATAATGAATATTATTGTAGCATTACTTATATTTACAGTGATTGTAGTAATACATGAGCTAGGACACTTTTTCCTTGCCAAGAAAAACGGTGTAGGAGTTCCAGAGTTCTCTGTAGGAATGGGACCAAGGATTATAACATATGCCAGGACAAAAAAAGGTGGTGTAGTTAAACTTTTCTGTTCACAGAAAGACTTTGAAAGCAGGGAAGACTGGCAGGACGTGACAAAGTATTCCTGGAAACTGTTTCCTATTGGTGGTTCATGTGCAATGATTGGTGAAGATGAAGAAAATGACGCTGAAAACTCATTTAACAGTAAAGGTGTGTGGGCAAGGTTTTCTGTAGTATTTGCGGGACCGTTTTTTAATTTTATACTAGCATTTGTATTTTCAATAATTATACTTTCTTATTCAGGTATTGACTATCCAATAATAAGGCAGGTTTACAATAACCAGCCAGCAAGCCAGAGTGGTATTGAAACAGGAGATGTAGTTAAAAAAGTTAATGGTAAGAAGATAACAATAGGACGTGAAATTTCTACTTATACACAGCTTCATCCGCTTAACGGTGATGAGGTGGAAGTGGAGATAGAACGTGATGGGGAAATAAAGACATTTAAAATTGACCCTTATTATAAAACATATCTTTTTGGTTTCTCATACCCTTCAAATGAAAAAGAAAGTTCACAGATAAGCCAGGTTACAGAAGGTGGTGCATTTGAAAAAGCAGGGATTAAAGCAGGCGACATAATTAAATCAGTTAATGGGGAAGAAGTTTTAAATGCTGGCGGGCTTAGTACTGTTATGAATACAGCCAACCAGGATGGTAAAGAGGTAAATTTTGTAATAGAACGGGATGGAATGGAACAGCAGTTTTCTGTTACTCCTATAGAATACGAATCATATACACTTGGTTTTAATGCTGCATTTGATGAAAAAGGAGGAAGCCCTCTTGATGTATTAAAATACAGTTTTGTTGAAGTGAAATACTGGATAGTTACAACTGTTGCAAGCCTTGGACAGTTAATAACAGGAAAGCTTTCAATGAATGATGTGTCAGGACCTGTTGGAATTGTAAACGTTGTAGGTACTGCGATTGACCAGAGTAAAAGCCTTGGGATTATGGCTGTAATTATGCAGATGCTTTATATGTCTGTGCTTCTTAGTGCTAACCTTGGTGTAATGAATCTTTTACCACTTCCTGCACTTGATGGCGGCAGGCTTGTATTTATACTGATAGAGGCAATACGTGGCAAGCCGGTAGACAGGGAAAAGGAAGGATTTGTACATTTTGCAGGTCTTGTAGTATTAATGTTATTTATGGTATTTGTAATGTATAATGATATCATAAAGATTATAAAGTAAATAGTATTTTGGGGGATATTATGTACAGGGATAACACAAAGGTAGTAAATATAGGTGGTGTAAATATAGGCAGAGGCAATCCTGTGGCAGTCCAGTCAATGACTAATACAAAGACAGAGGATGTTAAAGCTACGGTTTCACAGATATTAAGTTTAGAAAAGGCAGGATGTGATATTATAAGGTGTGCTGTGCCATCTATGGAGGCTGCGGGCGCATTAAAGGAGATTAAAAAAGGTATACACATCCCGCTTGTAGCTGATATACATTTTGATTACAGGCTTGCATTAGCAGCTATAGAAAACGGTGCAGATAAGATTAGGATTAATCCAGGCAATATAGGTACAAAAGATAAAGTTAAAGCAGTAGTAATGGCAGCAAAGGAGAGGAATATCCCTATACGTGTAGGCGTAAATAGTGGTTCCCTTGAGAAAGAAATAATTGAAGAGTATGGAAAAGTTACTGCAGAGGGTCTTGTGAAAAGTGCACTTATGCAGGTAAAAGTGATTGAAGATATAGGATATGATAATCTTGTAATAAGTATTAAATCATCAGATGTGCTTATGTGCATAAAGGCACATGAGATTATTGCAAAACAGTCTGGATATCCGCTTCATGTTGGCATTACTGAATCTGGAACTATTTCAAGTGGCAATATTAAATCTGCTGTTGGTATTGGAAATATTCTTTACCAGGGCATTGGTGATACTATACGTGTTTCATTAACAGGAGACCCTGTACAGGAAGTATATTCAGCAAAGCTTATATTAAAGACTCTTGGACTGGTAAAAGGTGGTGTTACTATTGTTTCATGCCCTACTTGCGGGCGTACACAGATAAACCTTATAGAACTTGCAGGAAAAGTTGAAGAAATGGTCCATAATATGGATATAGACAGGGAATTAAAAATAGCTGTAATGGGCTGTGTTGTAAACGGACCAGGTGAAGCAAGAGAAGCTGATATAGGTATTGCTGGTGGAAAAGGTGAAGGACTGCTTATTAAAAAAGGTGAAGTTATTAAAAAAGTGCCAGAAGAAGGGCTGCTTGACGCACTTAAAGAAGAAATTGTTAAGTTATAAGAATTATTAAAGTAAGATTAAAAACAAAATTTTATCTATGCATAAACAAATAATGGATAAGTCTGGTTTGTAAATAGAAAAGCAGAAAATATCTGTTTACAAGCGATGAGGATTTCTACTTTGTTTTATGTTGTATGATTTATAATAAAATATAAGAACTGGACAGAAAAAGTATAGACAGAGGAAATGATAGTGATTATCATCTCCTTTGTCTGTTTTTTTATAGAAATTTTTTAATAGAATTATTGCTTATTATAATGAAATAAGACTGTTAATTGTTGCAATATTGAGTATTAAAATACATTATGTTTCCTAGTTTTTAATTCTTCTTTATGGGGATGGAATTTACCAATAGTAATTTGTGCAATGAATATATGTTTAAGTGAACTTTTTAAATATCACAGTTAATAGGTTGAAAAAAGAACTGGAGAAAGAGTAGAGGGGCGCACTTAAACAAGCCATCCTAAATTTTAATTTTTAAAATG
>VSNJ01000065.1 GCA_009774235.1 Lachnospiraceae bacterium | reverse complement strand
ATTTATTTTAATATTTTGTCAGATTCCAGCATTCTAAATAGTATTATATATGAATGTATATATCAAGCAGATATCTGCAAACAGGCATTTAAAGCCAGAAAGGAAAATTATGTATACAGAACATAACATAGAAGAGCTGTTTGAAAAATATTCTGATATGGTTTACAGAATTGCCATATCATATGGAAACCAGGTACAATTTGCAGAAGATGTTGTCCAGGAAGTTTTTCTGCGCTTCCTGAATAAAATGCCACAATTTGAAAACAGCCAGCATGAAAAAGCATGGTTTATACGTGTAACAATAAATTGCTGTAAAAGCATGGTTTCTTCTGCATGGATGAAACGCACACAGCCACTAAAAGAAACAGGACAAGCAGTATTTATGCCACAACATGAAGATTATAACAACATTTGTGAAATAATGGCAAAACTGCCTCCAAAATACCGCACTGTATTATACTTGCGTTACTATGAAGAATACCAGGTAAAAGAAATTGCAAAGATACTGCGGATAACACCAAACCTGGTATCTGCCAGATTATCACGGGCAAGAAAAATTATGAAACAGGAAATTATAGAAGAAAGGAAGGGATTTAGAAATGAAACAAGAATTATTTAAAGAAATTTATAACAATATACATCTGGACAGTAAACAAAAAGAAAGAATACTAAACTGTCTTGAAAAAGAAAACCACAAGATACAAGCAAAACCACAGAAAAGGTTCCATATACCAGCCATAACAGCATGTGCATGTATTATCCTGCTTGCTGCAGTGCCCGTATTGGCTGCAAATACACCAGTGCTTGACAGGATTACACAAGCATTTGCTTTACTTAATTCCCATGAAGCCCAACTTACAGAAGAACAGAAAAATATATATACTAAATATGGAAATATACTAGGTAATAAAATTAAATTAGATAGTTGTACTATTACGCTTGAAGCTGCTGTATGTGATGAAATCCTTATGTGTATTCCATTTTCTTTAGAACCAGAGGGTGAAGCATTACCAGCAAATAAAGATATATATGGCACAATGTTGTATAAAAAAATACAAAATGAAATAGGAAATTTAATATTTTGCTTTAAAAATACAGAAGGCCGCCAGGACTGGGAAGACTACTTAGGCAAATTCACTATACTCCCTTCAGAAATACAGGAAGATGGTACTTTAAAAGGATGCTACCTGATAACCTATGATGAAAGGGAAATAATAAAACCAGGTGTTATAATGCAGGTAAATCTGCCAGACAAACAAGACAGTTTTACAGCAAGAGAAACTGCCAGTGAGTTTACTATTAATAAGATTGCTGAAAGTTATAATATACCATTTAATAAAGAACTACTGCTATCACAAGGACTTTACCCAGCTACTAATATGGAAATCTCACCTCTGTCACTTAAAATAGATGGAACTAAAACCAAGGGTAAATTAGGATTTATGTCTAATTTATTCTTTTATGATATAACTGTTGAATTAAAAGATGGAACCGTTGTAGAAAATTTAAGTACAAGTCCAAGAAGCTGTGAATCTGGCAACACTTATAGCATATTCCAGACATTTGACAGCCCTGTTAATATAGAAGATGTTGCAGGAATCCGTATTGAAGGCAAAGATTTTAACTTATGGTTTCCAGTAGAAGTAGAATAAAGCCCTGGTACATTGGTGGGGAATACAGCCAGGATTCTACATAAAATATAGAATTCCTGGCTATATATTTATTCCCCCATCCATTCTTTAAACATTGCAATCTCCCTTATATATCCTTCATCATCATTAGGAGTTTCAAGTATAAATGGCTTCCCAGCCAGCGCAGGATGTAATGCAACACGTTTCATCGCCTCAAGCCCTATCTGCCCATATCCAACCCTTTCATGCCTGTCCTTATGAGAACCACATTCATTCTTACTATCATTAAAGTGTACAGCATATAACTTATCAAGCCCTATTACCTGGTCAAATTCATTAATAACCCCATCAAGGTTATTTACTATATCATACCCTCCATCCCATATATGACATGTATCAAGGCAGACCCCTAATTTATCTTTAAGTTTTGTCCTGTCAATAATCTCCTTTATTTCTTCAAAGGTCCTGCCAACCTCAGTCCCTTTGCCTGCCATCGTTTCAAGCAATACAATAGTTGACTGTCCTGGTGACAGCACCTCATTAAGCACATCTGCAATAATTTCAATCCCCCTTTCTGCTCCCTGTCCAACGTGTGAACCTGGATGGAAATTATAATAATTTCCTGGTGTATATTCCATCCTTTTTATATCATCAGAAATTACTTCTTTTGAAAATTTCCTGACATCTTCCTTTCCAGCACACAAGTTCATTGTATATGGCGCATGTGCAACGAGCTTCCCAAAACCATTTTCTTCTGTTATGTTAAGTAATTCATTTACATCATCTTCATCAATTTCTTTAGCTTTACCACCTCTTGGGTTTCTTGTAAAAAACGCAAATGTATTTCCTCCAAGCTTAAGAGCCATCTCTCCCATAACAGCATATCCTTTTGAAACAGGTAAATGATTTCCTATATAATACATATTCTCTCCTTTACACCAGTTTAACAATTCTGCCAGTTCCATTTATAACATACAAGTTCGCAATTTTTTATAGAATAGTTTGAAAATTCCTCATTAGTTTCATCATAAAAATATGAATGTACAATTCTCGCTATCCCATTATGTGCCACTATAAGATAAGTTTTATCCTTGTCTTCTTTAATTTCATCAAGAAAATTGTATACCCTTTGTGCCACACGTAGCATTGATTCCCCACCTTCATAATTATCAGCGAAATGGCGCTTTGCTTCTATAAATTCATCAGAACGCCTTCCTCCTCCTTCATATTTTCCAAAATTCTGTTCTGTTATACGTAAATCTGTACGCACAGAAATCCCTGTGGCAGAAGAAATATAACCAGCTGTATCCATTGCCCTTTTAAGAGGTGAAGCCACTATAATATCTATATTAATATTTTTATCCTGGTTAATCCTTTTTCCCAGACCTGCTGCTTCTTCCCTTCCCTGTTCTGTTAATTCTATATCTGTAGTACCGCATACTTTTCCTTCAACATTCCACACAGTCTGCCCATGCCTTGTTAAATATAAATATCCCATCTGTCCTGCCTGTAACGTATAAACGCTTATTCCTTTCTTATAATAGTTTTATAGTTAAAATACCACATATAGAAATTATTGGCAACTCAAAAAAAGGCACTATGTATATGTACATAATACCTTTTAACAAAACAAGAGCATAGTTTATTCATTAATCTTTGTAAGCTCATAAGCAATTTTTATCAGCCTTTCTACATTTTCTAAAGTATTTGGCTTAAACTGTTCTAATGTTGCTACAATTCCATCCTCTGAACTTTTCATATCTTTACCAGCCATAATATAATCCATGCTGACATTCAGGGCTTTTGATAATTTCATTAAGGTTACTGCTGAAAATCCTTTTTTACCACTTTCAATTTCATATAAAAACTTATCTGATATATCTGCAAGATATGCTAACTGCTCCCTTGTGTACCTCTTTTCCAGCCTTAACTTCTTAATTCTCTTACCAGCTGTTAATTCTTTTGCATCATTCATTATATAATACATCTCCTCTTTTCATTTGATTATAGCAATATAACTTTCCCTTTAAACAAGCATTAGCAATAAATATTAAGAATTTTTGTTACTTATTGTTTCCTTTATAATAACAGAAACGCGCAGAATTATTAGAAATACCAGCAATGTATATTTGTTTATGTGTATTATTTTAAAAATATTACATTGTAACAATAATATCTCTACACTAACATTACTGTTTTTGACATTAAGCCAGGTTAATTATTGTTAATATTTTTTATTACTTATATTTCAGGCAAAAAAAGCTGGTGTATTAAGTAAACATGCTACGTAATGTTTTTTAATACACCAGCTTATTCTGGCAAAATATTATAAATATAAATTTTTTATATTATTTAAAATATATAAATACAGAAAAACAATTTTTCCCATTAAATTCCGTATTTCCTATTTCAATCCTGCCTCCATATCTGTTGACAATCCGTTTTACATATGGCAGTCCTGCACCTCTCCTGTCTCCTTTTGTAGAAAATCCCTGTTCAAAGAACTTATTATATACAGAATATGGAATTCTGCTATGTTCATTGTATATATGTATGCATACTTCTTCTATATCTGTAGAGATTGAAACAAAAATATTCTCATTTAATTTACGGCTTATAGTTTCTTCCATTGCATTATCTATTAAATTTCCTATAATCTCAATTAAATATATATCTGGAATATTTATATCCTTAAGGCTGCATGAAAATTGTGTTTTCATAACAATGCCCATATCCTCCGCCTCACACATTTTCTTATAAATATGTGCAATTACCAGTGGGCGCCCAAGCATCATCATTGTATCTGGCATAATATATTGTTTTAAATTTTCTATTTCTTCTTTCTGCTTTGCAACTAAATCTTCATAATTGTCATAAAGCTCAAATAATACATATATTGCATTAATCTGGTTCATAAATTTATGCTGCCTTGCCTGTATTGCAGCAACCACTTCATTATACTTATCTAAATATTCTTTATAAACCTCAATTCCAGCACTACACAGGCTTAATCTGTATGCCATTCCAATGTATAAAAACAATACAGCTGCCAGATATATAACTTTCCAGAAATCTTCCCCTCCTGGCTTTAAAATATCCGCAAAAATAGTTAAAAAAATGCATAAAACAACAAGAAACGTATAAAATACCTGTTCCTTTCTCTCTAACCAGTACCCTGCCCATATAAGAAATCCTTTTTTCTTCAATATATAACAGGTTATTACCATACTTATAACTACTAATAACGAAACATCACTGTTATTTAAATATAATACTGATAAAATATTAACTGGTATGTATATTAATAATTCGATAAATTTTATATAAATAATACAAAAAACAGCATATAAAAAAGCATCCGGCATTCCTGTCTTATAACGCAATTTTATAAAGCATGCCATAAACAAAAAAACGGCTAATAAAAGCAGCCTGTTAAAACCAAATATATTTAATATTATAATAAAGCCAGTAATTATAAAACATAATATCCAGCCTGCCACTTTGTTTTTTGGCGTGCTTTTAAAAATAACAGCTTCCGAAATAATTACTGCCGCAAGTATTTCAAAAAGGCTGTTAATAATTACAATATAATCAATTAGCTTTGCCAATTTAAATATTCCTCTTTAAATTGTTTAAACTTTCTCCCGCCAATTGGAATAACACTTTCATTATTCTTTAAATAAACCTCTTTATTACGGAAATCAATGCTTGATATATAATTTGCATTCACTCCTGTTCCATAAGTTGGTATTAAAAACTTAGTCCTTTTTATTTTTTTCATAAATTTTTTTGATGAAAGCCCAGGAATTGTTATAACATCATCAATAGTATGGATATACAATATCCCACGTCTGTTCTGGAAATAAACTATCTCATCTGCAAAAACCATGTAACCAATGCCATCATGGCGCAAAGGTATATATTCACGTTTCTCTGGCTTCATCCCCATCGCAATCGCTTCCAGTGCTTCATTAATATGTGCCTTTATTAATTGCCCATCACCAATTGGCTTTTCAATATAATCATAACAATGTACCCTTTTTAAAAGTTCCCTTTCAAGTCCTGCAAGTGCTGTAATAAAAATTATAGGAGTAAGTTTATATGATGCACATTCCCTTAAAGAATCTGCAAACCTTATCCCTGAATTATCATTATCTTTACCTGTTTCAAGAATAATATCAATTAAAAATAAATCAATTTTATAATCAGCAGCACAAATTAAAGCCTCTTCCCTGCGTGCAAAGCAAAACACCCTGCTGACATTCTGGCATGATTCTACAATTCCTTCTAATGCCTCCCTGCATCTTTGATTATCTTCTAAAATCAGAACATTCATAATTATTTTTACCTTTTCTATCTTTAACCGCTACCCGGAAACTCCTCAGAAAGTGTCTTCATTAATTCCAATGCCCTCCGTTTTAACCTTTCATCTATTTTGCGGTAATATTCAACAAGAATTAGTTCCTCACCAGATACCCCTTCTGTATCAAGACCAAAAAAATACCCAACTGGAACACTGAATTCTACAGAAATATTAGCAAGTTCAGTGTACGGAATTGGTGTTGTTCCATTCTCATACCTGCTTAACGTTTGTTGCGTCATATGCATCTTTTCAGCAAACTTTTTCTGTGTCATATCATGAATTTCCCTTACGCTACGGATTCTTCCACCGATAAATTCACTATCTAGTGCCATTATTACACCTCATTCCCACAACGTACTTTATCTCTAATTATAATGGCAAATTATACCAACTCATATTCATTATATGCGTATTTTTACACGAATACTGGGTTTAAATATATATAATAACAGGACGTATTTGAAGCAAACATTGCAGATTACAAATATCTGTCTGGTTTTTCAAACACGCCCCATTTATAATACCCTATTTTACAAAAACGTTGTACAGCCAGTATATTATACCAAGTATCCATGAACTAAATATTCCATATAAAATAACAGGCCCTGCAATAGAAAATATCTTACATCCTACACCAAATACATCGCCCTCTGCCTGGAATTCAATAGCAGGGGATACTACAGAATTGGCAAACCCTGTAATAGGCACTATACTGCCCGCCCCTGCAAACTGCCCAAGTTTCTGGTATATATTAAACCCTGTAAGTATTATGCTTAATCCTATCAGGGTCATTGTACTATAAAGACCAGCAAGCTTGTCATCATTTCCCATTGATTTATAAATTTCACTAAATATTTCACCAAGAAGACATATTGAACCTCCCACGGCAAACGCTTTAACACAATTTAAGAAACCGTTGTTTTTTGGTGTCATATTTTTTACATATTCATTGTATTTCTCTTTTTGGATATTACTGTCTTTCTCATTTATAATTTCTTCTATTCCAGGATTATCCCTGTCTTTCTCCTTCATAACAACCACCTTCCCTTTTTATAATTTGCCATACCTCTGGATATATATATTACACCTGCTGCCCCTATATTCCGCCACATATAAACAGCTGGTAAAATGTACCAAGACCTTTGCCAAGTGCAATCATAACTACAATAACTGGTATACCTGTCTTAAGCCTTGTCCTTTTAAACATTATAGGTATTACTTTCAGGCTTTCCGCAAGTGACATTGCAAGTGAGCCTACAAACATCCCTGCAAACAAAGCACATATTACCATACCCACAATACCAATATGAAGATTAAATTTATATACTGTTATAAGGCTGCCCACAGTCCCCCCAAGTGCTATTGCAGTTTCCATCTTGTATATATCACATCCAATTTTCAATGCATCTGTAAGTCTTGGTACTATCCCAAGTATAGTTATAAGTGCAAATGTACCCGCTGCTACTGCAATTCCTCCCGCAAATCCTATTACAGCAAGAATTATATCCTGGAAAATTTCCATACAGCCCTGCCTTTCTTTTGCTTTATATCACTTTATTATCTTGCCTTCCCTTGATGAATCTTTTATTATTGTATTATTTAGATTTTCTTCAAAAGTACGCATCTCCATATGGACTGGTGTAGGGTCATCATGGACCCTTGAACTTTTAAAATGGTTATAAAAGCCAAGTATGCCTACTGGAATTCCGATACTATAAGCAATCTCCACTATAGAACCATCTGATTTGTGTACTCCTGTTACAAGATAATAAAAGTCGTTAAATACATCACCTACACTTACATCTGTGTTAAATGTCATAATTGTAAATGCCGAACCAAAGAAAAGTATAAGCGCAACAAATATAAGTTTAATATATTCTGCCCACTTTTTATCTGGCACAGGTATCTTATATTCTACAATAAATTCTGGTTCCCCAATTGTCTGGACAATAATATCAGGGTATTGTTTCTGTATTATCCCAATCACTTTCATAACTGAAAATACAAGAATTTCGTTTTTATTACCTTTTACAGTATATAAAACTGTATTTCCAATCTCTTTAATTAAATTGTTATCACTTGAATATATTTCAGCAACGTCCTGGAGCAGTATTTTTTTATTTAATACCTGGACATTCTGGTCTGTTTTCAGATATACTACGCTAGATTTCATCAATTCTTCCGTCCTTTATATATAACGCTGTACATGTTGCAACAATTAATCCAGCATTTATTTATGCAGGTTTAACTTGTTATGGCTCCAGTTAAAAGCAACTATGCCAGCATCTGGTTCTTCTTCATGGTATCTTTCTACTACCCTGCCATTGGCATATTCTGTACGTGTATTACGTACGGCTGTAAGATAGCAGACTGTTGTAATAATCATAAGTCCAAATACAATAGCAATAAGCCATACTTTATTTTTCTTCATAATATAATCCCCCTTTTATATGCTTAGTATGGCTTATATTCATTTTAATATACATTATAAATTACCAAAATCAACACCTTGCTTTTTCACGCATATTTTTTAAAATCTTCTTTTCCAGCCTGCTTACTTGTACCTGGCTTATACCTAACCTTTTTGCAACTTCTGTCTGTGTCATATCTTTATAATATCTATATTCTATTAATTTTCTTTCTTTTTCATCAAGCTCATTTAAAAGCTCATTTAAAAGTATGTGGTTTAAAAGCTTTTCTTTCTCTTCATCCTGTACTGAACCATCATACCCAACACCACGTCCGCCATCCCTTGCAGCAGCCGCAATATAACTTGCACTTCCCTGGCTGTTTTTTACAATCTGGTCTACCATATAAATATCTTTACCCTCTGACTGGTACACTGTCCTGTATATTGAGTCAACTTCACTATTTGCTTCTAGTGCCAGCACTATATCTTCTGGCTCAAGTTCTGTAGCTGCTGCTATCTCTTTTATTGTTGCTGTCCTTCCAAGTTCCTGGCCTAATGTGTCAGCTGCCTTTTTTATCTTCCATCCATTCTCTTTGATTGTCCTGCTTACTTTAATCATGCCATCATCTCTTAGAAAACGTTTGATTTCACCTGTAATCATTGGTACTGCATAGGTAGAAAATTTTACTCCGAACTGTGTATCAAAATTGTCTATTGATTTAATAAGCCCAATACATCCAATCTGGAATATATCATCTGGTTCATACCCCCTGCCTGTAAACCTTTTTACTATATTCCATACAAGCCCTGTATTTTCTTCAACAATTTTGTTTCTTGCCTCCTTATCACCTGTACGTGCCCTTTCCAGCAATTCCATTATATCCATATGCACATACCATCCTTAACAACATGTTATTTTCACCCGCAGCTGCCTATTGTTCTTTTTAAAATAACTTTTGTCCCTTTTCCTGGGACTGATTCTACATCAAGCTTGTCCATAAAAGCTTCCATAAACGCAAATCCCATTCCGGAACGTTCCCACTCTGGCCTGGTTGTATAAAGTGGCTCCATCGCTTTTTCAATATCTTCTATACCAATGCCATAATCCTCTATTGTAATATTTATGTCACTGTTATGTATGCAGCACTCCATAACTATATCACCTTCCCCGCCCTCATACCCATGTATAATGCAGTTTGTAACAGCTTCTGATACTGCTGTTTTTACATCTGACAGCTCTTCTAGCGTAGGATTAAGCCTGGTTATATATGCAGCCACAACCGTCCTTGCAAATGCTTCATTTTCTGAACAACTTTCAAATATAATCTTCATATTTAACCTCCAAAGCCTTAATTGCATCTACAGGTGTATCATATTTCTCAATTATCTTGTACAAACCTGATATCCTGAATATCTTGTCTACAACTCTGCCTACATTGCTTACGGCTGCCCTGCCGCCAAGGAACATAACCTTCTTATATCTTCCCATAATAAGACCTATACCTGAACTATCCATAAATTCTACATCTTTAAAATCAAACACTATATGTTTAACATCACCAGCTTCAATAAGCCTGTCGGAACGTTCCCTGAGAAACTGTACTGCATGGTGGTCTAAATCCTGTGTCACATAAACCACCAGGCAGTTTTTGTAAAGTTCGTAATGAAACCCTGTTGCCACATCTTCTTTAAGCATAACTATCCCCCTGTTTTTATATAATAATCCACAATCCGCCTGCACAAAAAGTACCCTGCCAGAACCACATCATATGCTATTCTGGCAGGGTACTGCCTTTATCCTGGATATATTAACTTCCAAAGTAATAGTAATTATCCGCCAAGCTCACGCAGCCTGCTGCTTGCCTCCTGCACTCTTGCTGAAGCAGGATAATCATTAATTATTTTTTCATAATACTCTATTGCCTTTTTAGGCTTTGACATCTGCTGGTATGTCCTTCCAAGGAAATACATCGCATCTGTATTATCTGGGTCATATTCAAGTGCTTCTTCTAAAAGCTCTTTTGCCTTATCATAATCCTGGGCATCTGCATATTCATTCTCCCCATTATATGCATCTCTTCCTTGTATATAAAGTCTTACACTTTCATCTTTAAATGTCATTTCTGCAACTTTTTTACAAACTTTCTTTGCCGCACTTCCTGACAAACTGTCTATATCAATAGCTTTAAGCTTCTGTGCTGCTTTCTCTTTATCATCATTTATATATGAATTAACAGCTGCAAATATATTATCATATGTTTCCAGCATGGCATCACTTGTACCATTGCCATCTGATTTAAGTTCCTCTAATTCTCTTTCCAGTTCATCTGCTCTTGCCTGTAAAGTTTCATTCTGGTTCTTTAAAGTTACAACATCACTTTCTGCTGCTGCCTGGTTTTCACTGTATTTTTTAAAATCCTGGTTTGCATTATCTGCTTCATTTGATTTCATGTGTGGTATTATAAGGCAGTACATAAGTGCAAGACCTATAATAATGCCTACAAGCACATTTACAAATGGCAGTATAGATGGCTTTTCTTCTTTATATGGGGTTATTGTCTTATATTGGTCTGATTCTTCCACTCTTGGAAGTGTCTTTCTGGCATTAGCAGCTTTCTGCTCATTCTTTATAGAGGATGTTTCTGGCTTTATGCGTACATCTGAAAGTTCCTGCAGGTATCTTAAAGTAGTTGTATTAGTTATATCTACTTTAATAATATTGTTCAGGATTTTTAAAGCCCTTGTCTTACCATCTTTTTTATCTGACATCATATACAACAGTGCCAGAAGCTGGTTAGCACGTATAAATTTAGGATTCAGGTTCACTACTTTCTTTAATTGTATAATTGCCATATCCTCATCGCCATGCTGTGCAGAAAATAATGCTGAATTATATTTCCTGATAGTCTGGCTGTGCATCTCCAGTTTATTAGGATTTGCCTGGACTTCATTTATATACATATCAGCATCATTATTGCTTTCCTGGTAATGTTTGCTTATAACCCATTCACTAAGGGCTGAAACTATCTCACCCTCTTCATAATATATAAGCCCCAGAAGATTTCTTGCATTTGTATTTAATTTATTAAACTGGAGGCTTTGCTTAAGTGAAGCAACTGCCCCTGTCAAATCCCTTATCTTTGCCTGGCCCAGGGCCTTATTGTAATAGATATTTGATAAACTTACGATTTTCCAGTAATTTCTTAAATCCTGGCCACAATTATCACACCTGTTTTTACTAAATGCTACCAAAGCATTACATCTTGGACAGTTCATGGTTCCTCCACCCATTCTATAGCCTTGCTGCCAGCAGTTCCATTGCCTGGTTCAATACTATTCAGTATAGATTGTATCAGGTCTGTCACGTCAGTTGTCTTATTGCCATAAATAGCATCCTCAGCCTGTTCTATATCAAGACTTGGCTGGAACTTGGCCAACTCTGCCTCAAAATCCATCTTACACTACCTCCTGTTAATCATCAACAAATATCCACCGCAAATATCGACACCAACTATAATATCTGGCTGCACCTGCAGCTATAAAACAGCTGAAATGCAGCCATGCCCCAAACATAATAATTCAAAAATCCCATTCCACAAACTATTACTATTCCCCTATATTATATACAATAATTCCTGCTCCACGTCTTGAATATTCAACATGGTGGTTTTCTTCTGTCACTAACACTTTTACCCCGTTAATAACTATAACTGTTCCTGGGTTTACTACTTTGTTTATAGTAACCTTGGCGAGGTTTGCCTTACCCATCTGCTCCAATATTTCCTGTTCCTTTTTAGCAAATTCATTTACCTTTGTATCACACTCAATCTTACTTCTCATAAGCTGCATACGCTTTTTGGAGAGTTCCGGGCTATTAGACTTATCCATTACCTGCTGTACTTTCTCAATGGCATCAGTAACTGTTTTTAATGCCTTTTCGCTTTCTTCTTTATTACGCTCGCACTGTGCAAGCATTGCAAACAAATCACCATCTACCCCTGCTTTTATCTCTGTCCTGACTTCTGACATATTTCCTATAATATTGGCGCTTATATATCTCATTGCAGATACTGAACCGCCTACTATAACACCATATTTACCAGATACTATTATATCCTGTCCTGATTCAATCCTGGTATTCATAATAGCGTTTGCGTTTACATCGCCTTTACAAATAATCTGTGACTGTTCAAAGAACTTGCCTTTTACATCACCACCAGCTTCTATTGAACCTTTGCCATTTCCTTGCATGCCATTTTTAAGCACAACATCTTTCTTTGCAGAAAGAAATGCCTGCTCAACATATCCATCAACAATTATAGAACCTTTCTGCGAAATTACCTTAACCCCAGAAAATACATTGCCACGGATATGTATATCATTCTGGAATTCAATATCACCAGTAGTATATGATACATCACCCTCTACAACAAGTTCCTTATCTACAACAAGCCTTTCAGCTATATACGTAACTTTGCCATCATATTTAGCTGTATAAACTGTATTGGTTTCATCAATAACAAAACCTTTGCCCTTTAACCTTGCCAGGTCTTTACCTTTCTTGGCAAGAATAGAGCCTCCATATACATTTATCCCGTCTTTGCATGCAACAGGAGGGTGGTATATAACAAGCTTCTCCCCTTCTACCGCAGATGGTACACTTCCATACTCCGAATAGTCAACAGAACCATCTTTTAATATCTTTGGCTTTGTGTCTATCTTAGTATCAAATAAAAATTCATACCATCCGTCTTTGCCATCAACTGCTGGTGATGCCTGCGCAAATTTAACTGTTTTATCAAAAGCTTTTTTAACCAGTATAGCTTTTAATATCTCTGTATTAACACCATGAATAACCCCTGCATCTTTAGCAAGGGCTACAAGGGATTCTACTGTATATTCCTTATTTACCCCTGGTGTACCTACACAGATATATGCGGCTGTTTCATCATCAGATACAGTTATCTGGACATTACAAACATTTTTTTCTAACTCTTCCTGCATAAAATCCCTCCTTCATTGTTATATCTTTATACAACTAAAATCTATCTAAGAGCAGATTTACATATTTTAATTATATATGAGTTTACCGCATATTGCAAGAACCCATACCAGCCTTAAATAAAACTAAAACCGCGTTTAATGGCTATTTTTGCAACTTTGCAAGCTCTTCTTCTACTTTATCCATCATTGCCTGGTATTTTACGAGCTTTTCCCTCTCCTCTTCTACTTTATCCGCAGGTGCTTTGTTTATAAACTTTTCATTTCCAAGCATACCATTTACCCTTTTTAATTCACCTTCAAGACGCTGTTTTTCTTTTAACAGTCTTTCCTTCTCCTTGGCAAAATCAACAAGGTCTGATAATGGCATATAAATTGTTGCATTCTCAACTACTGCTGATACTGCATTTTCTTCTATTCCTGCTTTGTCCATCTGTACTACTGTTTCTGACGCATAAAGCATATGCAGGAATGATTTTGAAAGTTCTTTTAATACACCAGCTGTTTCTTCATTATCTGCAACTATATAAACTTTGGCCTTGCGTGATGGTGCAACATCCATAGATGTACGGGTATTGCGCACTGCCCTGGTAATAGATTTCATAATACTTGCTTTCTGTTCTGCCTCTTTATTATCCCAGTCATTTCTGTATTCTGGCCATGAAGATACCATTATTGATTCTTCTTCTGACTGTATTGTACAGAAAATCTCTTCTGTAATAAATGGCATAAACGGATGAAGCAGCTTAAGTGAAGCAACCAGTACAGTTTTAAGAGTCCAGAATGCAGCATTAGCAGCTTCCATGTCATTATCCTTGTTAAACAGCCTTGGCTTTACAAATTCTATATACCAGTCACAGAATTCTGTCCATATAAAATCATTGATTTTCTGTACAGCTATGCCAAGCTCATACTTTTCCATATTTTCAGTAACTTCTTTGGCAAGTGTATTTACCGCAGAAAGTATCCATTGGTCAACAGGATATAAACTATTATATGCTGGCTCTGTAATTTTGTTGTCTTCTAAGTGCATCATAATAAAACGTGAAGCATTCCAGACTTTATTGGCAAAGTTACGGCTTGCCTCAACACGCTCCCAGTAGAAACGCATATCATTGCCTGGTGCATTACCTGTAACAAGTGTAAAACGTAACGCATCTGCACCATATTTTGCAATAACCTCAAGCGGGTCTATTCCATTACCAAGTGATTTGCTCATTTTGCGGCCAAGCGAATCACGTACCAGACCATGTATAAGCACTGTGTCAAATGGTGCTTTGCCTGTCTGTTCTATTCCTGAGAACATCATTCTCATTACCCAGAATGGAATTATATCATATCCTGTAACAAGTGTGCTTGTAGGATAGAAATATTTCATTTCTCCGGTTTCCTCTGGCCACCCAAGTGTTGAAAATGGCCACAGGGCTGATGAAAACCATGTATCAAGGGTATCTGGGTCCTGTCTCACTGGCTTGCCACATTTCTTGCATACCTTCATATCTTCTTTTGTAACTGTCATCTCACCACATGAATCACAATAAAATGCAGGTATCTGGTGACCCCACCACAACTGACGTGATATGCACCAGTCACGTATATTTTCAAGCCAGTGGAAATATGTCTTCTCAAAGTGTGGAGGCACAAATTTGGTTTCACCGCTTTTTACTGCTTCTATTGCAGGTTTTGCAAGCTGCTGCATAGCTACAAACCACTGTTTGGACACCCTTGGTTCTACTGTAGTGCCACAGCGGTAACATGTGCCTACATTATGGCTGTGTTCCTCTGTCTTCAGAAGTGCGCCCTCCGCTTCAAGGTCTGCTATTATTGCTTTCCTTGCTTCATATCTGTCCATGCCTGCATACTTAGGATAATCTTCTGTAATCTTTGCATCTTCTGTAAGTACATTTACAATTTCAAGGTTATGGCGCAGCCCGACTTCAAAGTCATTAGGGTCATGTGCTGGTGTAATTTTAACAACACCTGTACCAAATTCCATGTCTACATATTCATCTTCTATAATTGGTATCTGCCTGTGTACTATAGGCAGGTCAAGCATCTTTCCAGCCATATGTTTATAACGGCTGTCATTAGGGTTAATTGCGACAGCTGTATCACCAAGAAGTGTTTCAGGACGTGTTGTAGCAAGGTCAATATATCCTGTACCATCTGTGGTTTTATACCTTAAATGCCAGAAATGCCCTGCCTGTTCCTCATATTCAACCTCTGCATCTGAAATAGATGTAAGGCACTTAGGACACCAGTTGATAATGCGTTTTCCCCTGTATATAAGCCCTTTATCATAAAGCTTTACAAAAACTTCTTTAACTGCTTTATTACAGCCTTCGTCCATTGTAAACCTTTCTCTGTCCCAGTCACATGATGAACCCATCTTCTTAAGCTGTTCTACAATACGTCCGCCATACTGTTTCTTCCAGTCCCATACCCTTTCAAGGAACTTCTCCCTGCCAAGCTCTTCTTTTGTAAGACCTTCTTCTTTAATTGCCTCAACAACTTTTGCCTCTGTTGCAATAGAAGCATGGTCTGTACCAGGAAGCCAGAGTGCTTCATAACCCTGCATCCTCTTAAACCTTATAAGTATATCCTGGAGTGTATTATCAAGTGCATGTCCCATATGAAGCTGCCCCGTAATATTAGGCGGCGGCATAACAATAGTAAATGGCTTCTTATCTTTATTAATTTTTGCGTGGAAATATTTCTTATCCAGCCATTTTTCATAAGTCCTCTGTTCTATATCAGAAGGATTATAAGTTTTCTCCAATTCTTTGGCCATAATTCCCCTCCTGCCTTTTATTTGTTAAACAAAAAGCCCTTTGTGCAAAACAAAGGGCGTATTATTTTTAGCCTATTTATTTAATATCGCCATCTGCTGCAAACATTATGCAAGTTTAGACTTTGCGATTTCCACAAGTGCAGTGAAACCTTCTGGGTCACTGATTGCCATCTCTGAAAGCATCTTCCTGTTAAGACCTATATCTGCAAGTTTAAGACCATACATAAACCTGCTATATGAAAGACCATTAAGCCTTGCAGCAGCATTTATACGTGCTATCCATAATCTTCTAAACTGTCTTTTTCTTTCTTTCCTGCCTGAGAAGGAAGTATTAAGAGCCCTCATAACTGACTGTTTTGCAACTCTGTACTGTTTTGACCTTGCTCCTCTGTAACCTTTCGCAAGTTTTAATATCCTTTTATGCTTTTTCTTTGCATTTAAACCGCCTTTAACACGTGCCATCTTAACTTTCCTCCTTTAATTATTTTGAATATGGTAACATACGTTTCATCATCTTAACGTTTGTCTGGTCAACTTCTACTGCTTTTCTAAGCCTTCTTTTTCTCTTTGTTGTCTTCTTATTTAAAATATGGTTTTTATTTGCTTTCATTTTCATAAGCTTACCCGTTCCTGTAACTTTAAAACGTTTAGCTGCTGATCTCTTTGTTTTTAATTTTGGCATAATTATATTTCCTCCTTAACTTGTGATTATATTTATTGAAGCCACTATATTTACTGTTATTATAACCATCCCCCTGCCCCTTAGCAGTAAAAGATATTCTTGCCTGTTTTTACAAGTTTTATGGCTTCTCCTAAAGGCTGCCTGTCTCTGCCAGGCAAACTTTACTAACGTTTTTGTGATAAAAACATAACCATTGAACGCCCTTCCATCTTTGGCGGCTTATCTATTACAGAAACATCTTCCAACTGTTCATAAAAACTGTCAAGAATCTGCTTACTGTAACCTATATGTGCCATTTCACGTCCACGGAAACGGAGTGTAACCTTAACTTTGTCACCTTTTGTAAGAAATTTTCTTGCCTGGTTTGCCTTAGTATTAAGGTCATTCTTATCTATATTGGGAGAAAGCCTTACTTCTTTTACTTCCATTGTTTTCTGTTTCTTTTTGGCTTCCTTTTCTTTACGCGCAAGCTCATAACGGTATTTACCGTAGTCAATTATCTTGCATACAGGTGGTTTAGCACCTGGTGCAATCTTTACAAGGTCAAGCTCTGCTTCACGTGCCAGCTTCATAGCTTCTTTTGCTGGCATAATACCCAACTGCTCCCCAGTTTCACTAATCAGCCGGACTTCTTTATCCCTGATTCTTTCATTAATCATTAACTCGCTAATGGTAGTACACCTCCAAAAATAAATTATAAATACGAAAAAACGTGGAAAGCAAAGACAATCCACGTTTATCAATTAATATATATGCACATAATGTGTAAATTATTACTTCTGCCTGTAATATATCAACCATAAAACCCCTGGACATGTATATATGCTGAGGTGAGAGTGGATTACTCTACTTCGTTGCTGCCTGTATCTGTACAGCAGTTGACATGTTACCATATAATAGAATATTTGTCAAGCAGATTTTTGGAATTTTATAATGGCGGGCGTGTTTGAAAATTAAGAATCTTATAAGCTATGTGGCTCTGGCAATTCCAAAATTTTACCCCAGGCAGCACGCTTCCGCTTGGATGGGATACGCAGTGGTGCATAAAGCCCTATGCTTAATAGAAACAAACGTTTCTATTAAGCATTAAATACAGGGCTTAAGCACCAGCGTCCCCATAACAGCTGCCTTTTGGTAAAACATTTGGAATTTGCCAGAGTAATATTATCTTTGTGGGATTTTTAATTTTCAAACACATATAACCCCTTTATTAATCAAAAATTGCTTAACTAAATGATATTGTGCCTGGCGGGATACGCAGTGCTACATAAAGTCCTATGCTTAAGCACCAGCGCATTTTATTTACATTTTATTTCAGAAGGCTTTCCATATACTTTAATTCCATTTATAACTTTATAGGCTCTTATATAAATTTTTTTCTTTCCATTCAGTTTACTCTTTTTAAATGTACAAGAAGTCTTACTGCCTCCATTTATATTTTTTAATATAATTTCTTTATATTTATTTCTCTTATCTGGTATATATGATATTTTGTAACCACCAGCGCCTTGTAATTTTGTCCAGGATACCTTTATATTCTTTCCACTTGTCACAGCTTTTCCATTATTTACAGTTTTTGGTGCAGAACCAAGGTTTTTATATTTATATCCCATCTCCGTAGCATAGGCTTTTATACCTTTTATAGGATTTCCATCATCTGAATATTCACCTGTATTATTATATCCATAGACCGTGGCATTTTCACCAATATTTATAAGATTTATATTTCTTATACTCCCTGGAATGTATACCTCCTCAAGCTGTACCCCGCCTGTATTTAGCCAGTTTCCATAAACAGTTATGCCTGTCACACCTTCTGTATAAACCAGTTTTTTTAATGAAGCACAACCATTTAAAACTATTGTGCCATTCAGCGGAATAGACAGTTCTGTTAATCCTTCTGCATCTGTAAATACTGCTGGGTTAAAATCCTTAATGCCTGCTGGCACAGCATATGCACCTTTACGTTTTTGCGGATATAAGATAACCTCTGTCATATCTTTATTATATAATACACCATCTACAGCTTTATAAAAACTATTTAACCCATCTGCTGTAACACTTTCAAGATTATATGCAGCATTATTATATCTTACAAATCCTGGGTCTGTAAAGTCTAAAAGATAATCATTTAAGATAACTGATATATCACTTACAGTTGCAGGAATTTCATATGTTTTGCTCTGGCCTGGAAAAATAACTATTTTAGTTATATCCTTATCATAAAGTACATTATCCTTTACCTGGAAAAATTTATTACTCTCAGGAATACTTATGGACTTAAAGTTATTCTGGCAATAGCAGTCATCTTTTATGCTTTCTACATTTTCATTAATTGTAAATGTATCACGCCCTGCTGGTATCATATACATACTCTTATAATCTGCAGAATAAAGTGCCCCTTCATATGATTTATAATATTTGTTACCCTCTGGAATAACAATATCTTCCAGGCTTCTAAGTTTATACCCTGTTACTGCAGTCCATTCATCCCTGTCACCAGCAATTATATTTTCTATATCACTTGAAAATATAATTTTCTTAAGGTTTACACACCCATATAAATTGTCCATATTAAATTCTTTTATATTTATTGTAATTTCCTTAATATTCCGGTTTTCATATAATGCATATCTGTTTATGCTTTCTACTGTATCTGGTATAGTATACTTTTCCCGTTTGGAATCTGCAAGAAACTCAAGCCTTGTTCCATCTGCTGAATAAATAATATCATCAATAACAGTGTAGAATTTATTATTTTTATCAACCTCCAATGAAACTTCTGATTTATAAAAAGCATTTCCAGCTATATTTGATACATCTGCCCCTATCTCCAGTTTAAGTACTTTACAGCCAGTAAATGTATATTCACCAATTTCTTTTACACTGTCTGGAATATTAAATGTCTTTAACGATTTACAGTTATAAAATGTACCACACATAGAAACTATATCCGCTTTACATATTACACTTTCAAGCTTTGCACAATCCTCAAATGCATAAGAACCAATTTCCTTTACACTTCCAGGTATAGAAATCAATTTAATATTACTTTTGAAAAAGGCATTATCATTAATAACAGATACACCATCTTCAATTATAATATCTTCAAGATACTCATTATAAGCAAAAGCACTCTGTGATATAGTTTTTACATATGGCTTAACAATATATGATAATCCACTTTTAGCATTTGGGTAACAATCCAGTACAGACTTGTCTTTGTTAAATAAAATGCCATCCTTGGCAGTAAAGTATTTATTGCCTTTTGCAACTTTAAATCCTGTTACTTTAAGTTTTCCACTTTTAAATGATTTCTCCAGCGATATATCTTTTATATTTTTACCAATAGTAAGTATTCCTTTTCCTTCACCTCCTGTAATAATATTATCTTCAATATGTACAACAATCTTTCCCTCACTTGCACTGGTATCTGTATTATTATAAAAAATACCTGTAAATAGAAAAAATCCTGTAAATAGAAAAATCCTGCAATATTTATCCAATATAGTTCTTTTTAATATTTTTCCAGCCATATATTTCTCCTTCTTATAAACATTATAAAT
>VSNJ01000064.1 GCA_009774235.1 Lachnospiraceae bacterium | reverse complement strand
GAACATGCTACTGTTCACAGGCAATGTCAATTAGTTTAAGGGATCGCGAAACTCAGCCTTGGAAAAAGGAGCGGCACAACGCCCCAAAAAATGTGATGATATTTTATGTGGACGGGGTTTTTAAAAAATAAAAAACAGAATTTATAATTGTATATTTTTAAAAAATTTCTGGACAACCTTATGAGGTAAACATTAAATGAAAAAAACTATTAAAATAGCCCTTATAATTTTATTTGCCATACTGTTTATTACATGTATTTTATTATATGTTTCACAAAAATCCAGCAAAACAGAAAATATTACATCTATAGATAATATCAATAACAATGCTATAAATAAAGAAACTATTAAAAATAATACAAACATAAGTCCTACCAACACTCCAGGCAAGACAAAAAATAGTCCAGTATACAATATTATAAATGCTTCTGGTAATACTCTCCAGACAAGAATAAACCCGCCCGAAGGATATAAACGCACCAATGCAAAAAAAGGAAGCTTTACAGAATTTCTAAGAAATTATAAAATGAAAAAAGATGGAAAACCTGTGCTTTTATATGATAAAAGCCAAAAAAGCAACCAGTCCGCACATGTTGCAGTTTTTAAACTTCCCATAGAGAATGAAGACTTACAACAATGCGCCGACTCTATAATGAGAGTTTATGCAGAATATTTCTGGCACACTGGACAGAAGGACAGGATAAAATTCCATTTTGTTGATGGATTTCTGGCGGAATATAGTAAATGGAGAGCTGGAAACCGCATACAAATATCAGATAACAGCACATATTGGGTAAATTCTGCACAAGCGGATAATTCATATGAATCATTAAAAAAATATATGCGTATGGTATTTGCATACTCTGGTACTTTATCAATGGAAAATGAATCAAAAAAAATAAACCTCAGACAATTACGTCCTGGTGATATTTTTATAAATGGAGGCAGCCCTGGACATGTTGTTATGGTAGTTGATTTATGCAAAAATAAAAATGGAAATAAAGCCTTCTTACTTGCACAAGGATATATGCCAGCCCAGGAGTTCCATGTACTTAAAAATCCCTTACACAATGATGACCCATGGTATTATGAAAAAGAAGTAACATATCCATTTAATACACCTGAATATACATTTAACAAGGGCAGCCTTAGAAGATTAAAATATTAAAATGTTGCTATTTTACTTTTTATAATTATTTAGCATCCCTATTGCCTTATCCTTTTGTTAAAAAATTCTATTGCTTCATTCGGCAAAAATTTACAAGACAGGGCTCCCTCCTGCCCTGTCTTTATCGTTTATATGTACCAATAGGTTAATTATACTAGCAATGGCATACTTTGGATTTAATCCCACCAGAAATACCATACTTTAGAATTTAACAAACATCCTGCAACTTCACCAAGAGTCCCTGTTTTAGTACACTGGTCTACCCTGTCAGGAGTATATGCATAATGTTCTCTAGCAAGTTGCCATGCTTCTTCTTCGCTTGTTACAGGTTTCTCTACAAAAAATTCCATAACATCATGTGTAATAACTGCTGGTACTGCCCCATATTTTTCATACCAGTAACGGCATACTGTAATCATTTCTTCTGGTGCAGGGCACTCATTCCATCCACCCATAGGAAGCCATGCAATAACTTTCCATGGCTTATCTACAGGAATTTCAAAAAGAATTGTTTCCTCTATTCCATTACCACTATATGAATCAAAACCAGAGAACGTATTAATATCATAATTATTAATAAACTTTCCCTCATGTTCATTTAAAGAATCTTTACCAAAATCTTCATAATAATCATTCATAAAAGAATCATACCATTCTTTCAAAAGTTCTTCACCATTATCACCAGCAGAATTGATAATATCTTCCTTTTCTACATCACTTATATCAAGCCATTCTGCAAAAGTTTCATCACATGGGACAAGAACAGGGACAAACCCTTCTTCTTTCCCACGTTCAAGTTCTTCCATATAAACTTTATTCACCTGTTCTTCTGTACAATCTTCATCAAAAACTTTATAATTGCAGTTTATCTTACTGATAATCTGTTGTGTTGCCTCCTTATAAGGAGACTCTTTAAATAATCCCATAATTAACTCCTTTCTATTACTATTATTGTATACATCAGCCAAGTGGTCTGCTAATAAGTTTATTGCTGTTTCATGTTCTGTAAGAATTTATTTTGTATAATTATACTAGAAATTCTTATATTTAACTGAAGTGCATGTTGTATCCTAATTTCTTCTCATTTTAACTTTTTCAACAAGTGATTTTACTACATATACAATTAAATATACAACACCTAAAACAGCTATAAACAATACATATACTAAAATTTTATCTTTAATACTTTCTCTTATATATTCATTAACAGTTGCCGCATCCTCTGAATAATAAATATGGTCTTCCGTATAAAATATGTACCTGTCAATCTTCTTTTTACCAGAAACAGCAGCAATTCCTGCTGATGGTGTATTCTGGCCATAAGCATGGCTTGTTGGCATCCAGAATGCCTTTTTTTTATTATTAATTTCAACAACAAACTTAACATAATTTTTAGTAGTCTGGGTTGTTCTTCCTTTATAATACCTTTTCCTTGTTTCTTGTTTTATATCAACTGGAAGCAAAGATTTTTTACCAGCTGCTTCTATTTTAGAATAATCCATTATCTCACTTATATTCATTAAAACAAAAAATGCTAAAACTGCCACACAAAATAACACAGCAAAAATTATATTCCTTTTTCTTTCCCTTCTCATATAAATACTCCTTATTAATCAAACATACATTCTATTATAATACATGATTTTACCAAAAAAAGCAAGTTCCTCCAATTAAAAAGTGAAGGAACTTACTTAATAAAATTAAATTTTAACTGATTATATCCTTTATCTGTTCTCTTTTACTTATATCTAGTTTTGAAAAAATATTTGACACATGCTTCTTTACTGTTGTTTCAGAAATATATAATTCATTTGCAATTTCAGCATTACTCATATGTTTAATTACAAGTAAAGCTACTTCTGCTTCCCTTCTCGTAAGCCCCGCCTGTAAAAACTGCTGCCTGCACTCTTCAATACCAGGCAAAATATTTGCCGCAATATTTCTATTATTATATTCATCTGTTTCTTGTTGTATATCCTTATACTGTATTTCTTCTTTATCTTGTAATACTTTAATCTTCTGGATTTCTTCTAATAATATTTCATCTATACGGACTTGTTCTGGTTGTCTTTCTTCTAATGGCTCTTCATTATGTAGTATTATCCATATACAAAATCCATAAAGCAAAGGCCTGCATGATAATGCTATATTAAAAAGCCTGTTGTCAATACTAGAAGCATTAACCAGCATAACAAAAAACAACATAAATGTTTGTATTATACTTGCACATAAAGCATTCTGCCCTATAAGGTTTTTATCCAGCTTTTTCATATTTTTAATTTCAATTGATGGAAGATATAAAATACATGCACCAGCGGCAACTAGGAATAATTGTTTGAAATCAACAAGTTTTCTTATATCAAATCCCAAAAATATGGTCATCAAAAATAAATATAACAATACTGCTATAAATTTTTTCATAACATCCCCCATACCACAAATACCTGGAACAAAGATATTTATATCTGCATAAATTCTGATATCTTAATTTCAATCCTTAATTGTATAGGCAATAAAAGAATATATAATACAAGACCATAAAACATTGTAAGTAAAGCTACTGACATATTAATCATTATACTTTTTATAGTTGAACAGCTATATCCTACCATAATAATTCCCATAAGTGTACCAAGAAATCCTGACATAATAAAAAGTTTTCCAGCAAACTTTACAGCTTCTTTAGCTCTTTTTAATTCTAAAATACTTTTAGCATTTTTCTTTCCAATAGTTAATCTAAAAGCATTGTTAAAATCTTTTAAAAGCCCTGATGCTACCATCATAGATATAAAAATAATAATTACTATTAACATACTCACAATATCAAAAAAGTGAAATATTCCAAAAACACCCGCTTCTCCTGCTGATGCAAGTAAAAATACTGATACTATCACTACTATTACTGATAAAATATACATAAAACCCCTCCTTGGATTATTATAATTGTATTATATCATGCTATACTAAAAATATAAATATCTGTAACTTATAAAATATATATGTTTTATTCACTAAACCTTATTCTATCAATAATTGTTTCCTTTTTAACTGAACGTGTCATAAAAACTACAAGTATAATCTGTAAAATAACCAGTACAGCAGATATAATAAATACTGCACCAAAAGGAAACTGGTATTTATGTACTCCCAGGATACCATATTTTTCTGCCAGTCTATATACAGGGTATGACAACAGTGCACCACCAGCTATCGTAACAAAAAGTGCCCCAAGGATATAATATGCTCCTTCTAACTGCAACATCAAAAAAAGTTGTTTATCTGTCATTCCCACAGCCTGCAACATGCCAATTTCCTTTTTTCTCCTCTGTACACTGCTAATCATTGTATTAATCATGTTCATTATACATATACAGCCTAATATTCCTAAAAGAATACTGCAAAATATTGTAACAGTTAAAATATTAGATTTATGTATTTCATACTGTTCCTGCCATGTTGATAATAACAATAACGGTTCTTCATCTTCTATTTCTTTAAGCCTGTTCTCAAGTTCTGCATTATAATCCTCCTTTCCCCAAACAGAGAATACAGATTTTAAATTTTCCTGGCAAATATCTTCAAAACTTTTACTTGCCATATAAAATCCCGGCAAAATAATAGGAAAATTTCCTATAGCTGCTACTTCTGCCTGTTTTTTTATAGTTTTTCCATTAATCTCTGTAGTATAGGTGATTTTATCCCCAATCCCCATTCCTCCCAGATACCATTTGGCAGCACGTTTGTCTATAACAACTTTACTTCCAGACTCCAGTTCTTCATAAGTAACACTTCCTTCAACAATATTATCCATAATAAAGGATTTATTCTCCTCTGGAACTCCAATAATCTGATACATCCAGGATAATTCCTCTATATTTGTATAAATGCTTTTAAAATAAGTAACTTCTTCTACTCCGTCCAGTGCCTTTATTTTTTGTAATAAATCATCTGTAAGCGGATTATTAGACACAACATTCTGCCATTGCCTTTCTGGATGGTCTTTATTATTAAATTCTACCCTTTCCCTGAACATATACTGTCCATGGCACATATCATCTGCCTCAAGCCTTGAATCAGTACATGAAAGAACCGTAGCCACTACCATAGTAAGAAGCCCTGTTACAGACATGGCAAGAATAGTTGCAATACTGCGCTTCTTATTATTCCAAAAAGTATTGTGTGCCAGGTGGCAAATATTTATCTTATTGGCACTTTTCTTCTTTTTAATATTTATCTTGCTATTTCCTGTAGAATGGTAACGTACAGCCTCCATCTCTGTTATTTTTCCTACAAGTCTTATAGATTTTCTTAAGGAAATATACATTGTGATATATGTAATAAAAAACGATAAGACTATAATTCCTATATTATAAACAATTAATTTAGGAAATGAAATATATTGTATAATTTCTTCTAACTGGTATATTGCCAGATATAATATAAAAATACCTGTAACTCCCAGAACTATACCTGTTACAATTCCTAATGGTGCTGCTTTTTTTACAATACCTGTCCCTTCCCATAAGACAACTTTCTTAAGTTCTTTTGATGTCATGCCAACTGCTTTTAACCTGCCATATTCCTGTATCCTTTCATTAGTCCTGATATAATAAATACTATAAATTGTAACACTTCCAGCCAGTACCACAACACATATAATAACAAAAATTATCATATACATATCAGGGTCTGCATAATTAGCTGTCAGATTATATCTATTTATCCTTATATTATCCTCATGGATACCATATTTACTAGCAATACTCTTAATTGTATTCTCTGCATTATCTGTAGATGTAAGATACTCATCAGGAATATGGAACAGAAAATGGTATAAAATCTGTCCAGAAGGAATTTCCTTTTCTAGTAATTCCTTAGAAATAAGGGCTATATAAACTTCTTTTCCTTCAAAATCCATATTATTTAAAAAGCCTGTTACAGTAAATTCCCTTTCCTGTGTATAATCTTTTACACCATTGCGGTACACCTGGTATTGTAAAGTAACTTTACTGCCAAGTTCTACAGATTTGCCAAGTTTTTCTACAGCACCAGTATCAAGAACAATCTCATTCTCTGATTCTGGCATTTTTCCCTCAGACAATTCCTGGCGTAACATATCCAAAGCTTTTTCATCAGCATATCTATATGAAATCTCTGTTTTCTTAGAAATCTCTGTAGAAGCCATTTCTGCAAATATTCCATAATTCTTTATACCAGCATCTGAAGCAAGCTGTCCTGCCGTATCTTTTGTAATATTTTTATATTGTCCATGCCAGTTAGGATAATAAGCATTAATAACAGCATACTGCCCTTGTTGGTATACCACAACTGCAGACAATATTGCAGACACAAGAAAAGCTGTAAGAAATACTGCAACTCCAATTAAAATATTTCTCTTTCTGTAATATTTCATATTTTGTTTTGCCAATGTCCTTAACATATTCATACTTTTTCTACCACCCTTCCATCTTCTATAAAATATACCATATCTGCAATTCTGGAGATACTTTCATCATGCGTAATCATAATTAGTGTCTGCTTATATTCTTCTACACTTTGTTTTAACAAATCCACAATTTCTGCTCCTGTCTGTGAATCCAGATTTCCTGTTGGCTCGTCAGCCAATATAACAGCAGGACCAGACACAAGAGCCCTCGCAATGGCACACCTCTGCTTCTGTCCTCCTGATAAAGTTTCTGGCATTGCATCTTTTTTATCAGAAAGACCTGTTTTATCCAGTAAATTTTCAATCTTCTTTTTATCTGGTATTATATTTTCAAGACCTAATGGAAGAATAATATTCTCCCATACAGTAAGTGAAGGTATAAGATTATAATCCTGGAATATAAATCCAATTTTTCTTCTTCTGAATTTAGCAAGTTCATCCCTGTTGTATTTAAAAATATTTTTATTTTCAATATAAACATTTCCAGAACCAGGTTTATCAAGTCCGCCAATCAAATGCAACAACGTAGATTTGCCCGAACCAGAACGTCCCATAATTACAGTAAATTTACCACGTTCTATTTCTAAATCTACATGATTTACTGCTTTTACCAGATTACCACCAGTACCATAATATTTTACTAAATCTTCTGTTTTAACTACAACTTCCATTATTATCCCCCTTGTCCTTTAATCTTATAACAAGATTTAAGTTTACCCATGTTAAATTTTACTATATTTGCTATATAACATTTACTATTATACATTGTCTATAATAAAAAACTATACTTCTCAGGTAGTAATATTAGTATTAAACCAGAAGTACCAGTAGAAAAAATATACATAACATGTTACAATAAATACAATATAAGATAAAACATACATAAACAATATTAATTTAAAAGGAGGACTGAATAGAAATTGGTACATGACAAATTATTTTTAGCATTACTTGGAGCTTCATCTGCACACGCTGACGCAAGCAGGAAAGCATTTGCAGAATTAAATCTTACCGAAGCACAGCCTAAAATCCTCTATATCCTAAGGCGTACAGATGGAATAGTCCAAAAAGAATTAGCTGGTATATGTAATATACGCCCATCTACTTTAACTGTTATGCTATCCAAAATGGAAAAACAAAATTACATATGTAAAGAACAGTGTTATGTTTCAGGAAAAAAACGTGCATATAAAATACACCTTACCAAAGAAGGAAAAGAAAAAGCAGACCAGCTGGAAGATGTTATTGAATCATTAGAAAATAAAGGTTTTGAAGGTTTTACTCAAAGTGAAAGAAATATTATGCTGGATATGCTTGGAAGAATTGAAGAAAACATGCGGATAATATAAAACATTTTATTACTATTTAACTATATACATGCAAGCTTGACAATATAAAAACAGAGTGATATCATAGTATACTAATTAGTATACTAATTAGTAAAAGGAGGAGTAACTATATGCATAAAAATCTAAAAAAAATCTGTTTAATTGCTTTGGGAGCATTATTTATTACAACAACAATACATACCTCAGCAAAAACAAAATTAAACAAAACATCATTAACATTAGAGGAAGGTGAAGCAGCAACTCTTAAAGTAACTGGAAGCAAAAAAACTATAAAATGGTCAAGTTCTGATAAAAAAATAGCAACAGTTACTAATAAAGGGAAAGTAACTGCAAAAAAAGCTGGTAATTGCAAAATAATTGCAAAATCTGGTTTAAAAAGATACATATGTAAATTAAAAGTAATAAAAAAAGATAATAAACCTGTCACAGATACAACAGAAAAAGATACAGCAGACACAGAAAAAATTATAATTAAAGAACTTATAATTAAAGAAAATAATAAAGAAATATATGGTAAGATTTATTATCCAGAAAAAGAAGGAAAATATCCTGCTGTAATACTAAGCCATGGATATAATGGAACAAATTCAGATTTTGTACAGGAATGTACTTACTTTGCGCAGAATGGATATGTAGCATATGCATATGATTTCTGTGGTGGTTCTTCAAGGTCAAAAAGCAGCGGTAAATCAACAGATATGACTATATTTACAGAAAAAGAAGACTTGCTGGCAGTATTTAACTATATACAGGCTCTTAATAATGTTGACCCAGACCAGATGTTCCTGTTTGGAGGAAGCCAGGGTGGATTTGTTACAACACTTGCAGCAGAAGAACTTATGGACAAAGTAAAAAGTGTAATATTATATTTCCCTGCACTAAATATACCAGATGACTGGAGACGTAACTACCCAACAATAGATAAAATTCCTGAAGTAACTGATTTCTGGGGATTAAAACTTGGAAAAGAATTTTTCTTATCAATACATGATTTTTATACATTTGATAATATTGGCTCATATCCAAATGATGTACTTATTATTTATGGTGACAAAGATAATATTGTACCATACAATGCAATGATTGAAGCACAAAAAACATATAATAACGCAGAACTTGTAGTTCTTAAAAATGAAGGACATGGATTTTCTTCACAAGGAGGGAAAAAAGCACGGGAAATGGTACTGGATTTTTTAAAGAAACATTAAACCCAGGATTATTTATTATATAAAGTTATATAGGTGAATAAAATGGAGACAAGGTATGGAAAAAGCAAAAATTGAGTTACAAAATATCAGTAAAAGCTATTATTCTGACTCTGCTGTTACACAGGCTTTACGTAAAACCAGCCTGACATTTGTACATGGTGAATTTGTAGCAATTACTGGTGAGAGCGGCAGTGGTAAATCCACGCTGCTCAATATTATTGGTGGCATGGACAGCTTTGATGAAGGTGAAATGTTAGTCAATGGAATACCTACATTCCAATACACAGATGAAGACTGGGAAAACTATAGGTGTAACCAGATTGGATATGTATTCCAGGACTACAGCCTTATAGGACATTATACTGTACTTGACAATATAACAGGTGCTCTTCTCATTATGGGAAAAAATAAGGAAGAAGCACATACTACTGCTATAGAATATTTAAAAAAAGTAGGGCTTGAAGGTTACGAAACACACCCTGCAACAGAACTTTCAAGCGGCCAGAAACAAAGACTGTCCATTGCAAGAGCTTTAGCTAAAAATACAGGAATTATTGTTGCTGATGAACCTACAGGAAACCTTGACAGTGAAACAGGCAGGCAAATTGTAGAACTTCTAAAAGAACTTTCCAAAGACAGCCTTGTAATAATGGTAACACACAACTATTCACAAGCAGAACCCTATGTTACACGTAAAATACGCCTGCATGAAGGAACTGTTATTTCTGATATCACAGAAAATACACCTGGAATAACATTATCTCCTGGTAATAATACAAAATCCAATATTAAATTACAGAAAAATAATAAATATGATGAAATTCCATTTAAAGAAAAATTACATAGATATATTACCCAGTACAAAGAACAAAACAAACTTGCAATGTGGTTTTCACTTTTAAATATAAAAACACAACATGGTATGGCTGTTATGTTTACTTCATTTCTATTTATAATCAGTATAGTATCGTTTCTTCTAATTGGTGAACTGCATCTCCAAAGTGATGATATATTCACAAAAGAATATTCACAAAGTGCATTTTACCGTAAAGACCCTGTGAGAATTATAGCAGCACATACAGATGACAGCAGTATAACAGAAAATGACCTTGAAACAATAAGAAAAATACCATATGTTAGAACAGCTGATTCATGCAGTTATTCTAATGATATTAACTTTTATCTTGACAGAGGTACAGATTATAAATATATTTATGGACAAAAAGGTATATCTGGTTTTGGACAGGCAGAGTCAGATGGTGGAAAAGCTGTTTCATTTTTAAATATGAACCGTTTTGTAATGTCAGATGACAATATTTCAGAAAAAGACCTTGCAGAAGGAAAACTGCCACAATCAAGAAATGAAATAGTTGTCTACTCAGATGATAAAAGTATTATTGGTACAGAACAGCCATGTTACTTTACATGGGATAACGTATGGAATGTGGATGAATATTATTATACAAACATTAAGATATCAGGTATTTTAAAAAAAGAAACCAACCAGGTTTATTTTTCAAAAGAATTGTGTAATATGCTTTCCATGTATATTTATCCTGGAAAATCTTTTATCTGTACTGACTACAATAATACATTAAATGATTTTAAGAAAAAACTTTCTTTAATTCCTGTTATTAGCGATAATTTAGATGGCAATAATATGCGTATTTCAAGTAATTTTTATAATACTTTTAATGCAAAGGACTTATCCACAGGCAAGAATACTTTCCAGTTCTTTAACTATAATGATAATGGCGGACTTTCAGATGAAATAAAAAGTGAAGAAATAAATATAATATCAGATGGAATGAATAAATCCTCACCGATGTTCTTAGAAGTAAGTGAAGAATTTTATTACAAATATTATAATATAAAAAGCAACCAAGTTTCCATTTATATATCAAGCTATGCCAAAACTGATAAAGTATTAAACAAACTTAATACTAAAGGTTATAAAGCTATAAGTACATACAGGGTAAGTACAGAAGAATATATTGAAAACCTTGTCAACGAAAGATTAATAATAATATGTATATGTTCGCTTGGCTTAATTATACTTCTTATTGCTGGAATGTTAATTTTACGCTCATTGTTAAAAATACGTATAAAAGATTATTTTGTACTTAAATTTATTGGAATGAAGTTTAATGTAATAAACAAGACATGCTGTAATGAAACATGTATATACAGCATATTTGCTATGGCAAGCACAATTATAACCATGATGGTTATAAGAATGTTTAATATAGAAATAATTTCAGAGATTATGTGGTATTACACATTTAGTGCATACTTGCATTTTGTCCTGTACAACCTTATATTATCAATCTTAGCTGCCAAAGCGTTTAACCATATCTTAAAAGGGAGGCTTAAGGCATGATTAAAGTAAATAATCTTAATAAGTATTATAATAAAGGCAGGAAAAATGAACAGCATGTATTAAATAATATAAACCTTGAATTTGAAAATACAGGGCTTGTATGTATACTTGGTGAAAGTGGTTCTGGTAAAACTACATTACTTAATACCATAGGCGGGCTTGATGATTTTGCAGATGGAACACTGCAGATTAATGATACTATACTAAAAAGTTATAAACAAAAATTAATTGAACCAGTACGCAATAACCACTTTGGATATATTTTCCAGAATTATTATTTGTTAAAAGACTACAGTGTAAACTATAATGTAAAAATTGCCCTTAACCGTTATAATTTATCTGAAAAAGAAAAAGATAAACGTACAAAATACATACTTGATATGCTTGGTATTGGCAAATATAAAAACAAACCTGTCTCAAAGCTCTCAGGAGGACAACAGCAGCGTGTATCAATAGCACGTGCACTCGTAAAAGCACCTGATATAATACTTGCTGACGAACCTACAGGGAATCTTGATGAAGAGAACACGTTACGTACAATGGCTATACTTAAAAAAATATCTAAAGAATGTCTTGTACTTCTTGTTACACATGAAAAAAGAATTGCCCGTTTCTTTGGTGACAGGATTATTGAAATACGGGATGGAAAAATAATACGTGATGAAAAAAATACAACCAGTTCATATGAACGCAGTGATGACTCCAATATATACCTGAAAGAATTTGAACTAGACAGTATTGAAGATAGTTACTCTAAATTTAATATTTACCATAAGAACAATGAAGCACCACCAACTATTAATATGAATATGGTATGGAAAAACGGCAAACTCTATATCCAAAATATTATGGAGTATGATATTATTTTTGAAGGTGAAGAAAATGGAGTTCAAATTTTAGATACGGAACGTCCTGGACTTGAAATGGATGAAGTAGAAAATTTGCAATATGATTTAACAAGACTTCCATCCAAAGGAAATGCAAAACTTCCATTCCATGAAGTATGGCATATTGCTATGTCCAATATACATCTTATGGGAAAAAAGCAGGTATTTATAACAATAATATTAATTACTGCTGCTATAATGTTATCTATTACTACTGCTAAATTTACAAATATGGTTTCCATAAATAAAGAAAAAATTGTTTCTACAGATTCACATTATGTTAAAGCAGACTTTAATAATATTTCTGTATTTAACCATAAAGACCAGCTTCAAGTATTGGAATTTGCATGGAAATATCTTGATAATAATATTTATGGAAGTACATTTTTTTCACCAGACAGCAGATTATATATTATGGGCGATGGTTTTAAACAGATTGAAGCCTTAAGACAACCAATAAATAATATCTGCTATGTTTCATCAGAACATTTAAAAGAAACCAGTTTAATCTATGGAACAATGCCTAATAAACGTAATGAAGCAGTAATTGACTTACAAGTTATAAAAAACCTTATGGCATCTAAAGGTATAGTATCATCAAATTATAAGACACCAGCAGATTTTATTGGAGCTACTTTAAAAACTTCAAAATACTCACTTAAATTAATAGTTACAGGTATCAGTGATAACCATGAACCTTCACTTTACTGCAGCCAGAATATATTACTTGAATTTCCACAGAAAAGTTATAAAATTGCAAGCCTTAATGAACTTAAAGCTGAAGATTCCGAAAACTATAGTAATATAAAATTAGCTGATAATGAAATACTTATAAGAGAAGGACTTTATAACTCTTTAAAACTTAATAAAAACAGTGAATATACATTTGGTGATGATACTAAACATATATATAATATTGCTGGAACATTTTCAGACGGAATTGGTACAGACTACGTACTGTCAGACCGTGGATGTTTAAATATACGTGATATTATGATTTATGAATATAAAACATGTATGATTTATACAGATAATTCCAGGTCAGCAATAGAAGGATTAAAAGGAATTAAAGACGCAAGTATGGGCGTATTTAAAATTAACCTTACAATCCCAAATAAAGAAGAAATAAAAGCATACCAGAAAGCAAATAAAGTAGATAATAAAGCAAGCAGCCTTATTACTATAGTTGTTGTTACAATATCTATAATTATTGTTTACTTTACAATTAAATCAAATGCCATTTCACGTAGTGAAGAACTTACAGTATACAACCTGCTTGGTATTTCCAAAAAGAGTATATTAAAATCTTATATAATTGAAATAACCTTGCTTACCTCGTATACTTCACTTCCTGCAGTTATAGTTACAAGTGGTGTTATTAAATTTATAGGAAGCATACCTTCACTTGGAATTAATATGTTATTTCCATGGTGGTCTGTATTAATCCTCCTTGCATCAATCTACATTGTACATACAATAATAAGTATTATGCCCGTATACAGGATACTTTCCAAACCTCCTGCAACACTTGCTGTCAAGGGTTAATACAATAATATTCTGGCATTATTAAATCAGGCGTGCGCAACAATAGCTACGCACGCCTTCTTTACGTATAGATTATATCAAACCATTAACTCTATCTAAGCTAATATTAACAAATTGCTTATTACCTGTATAGGAATAAAATTTCTAAACTACATTTCTGCATACTTTTCAACAAGTTCATCAAGTTTCTGCCTGTTATTAACTATCCATTTATTATAAGTAGTATTCTGTCCTGAAACTGTCTTTCCAAGTTCTACAAGGAACTTTGGTATCGCTTCTACTGTTATTGATTTACCAAAATCTGAAAGATTTTCTTTCCCCTGGTAAGGACATCCTCCTATATAAATTGCAAATGCTTTTCGTGGTCCGTCTTGTGATTGTTTCATTGCTCCTCTAAAACCTATTTCTGCAATCTGCTGTGCTGCGCACGAAGAAGGACATCCAGAAATATGGATTTGAGGAAGTACACCATCAGCAAAATTTTCCTTTCGTACCGCATCTATACACATATTTAACAGTTCCTGTGAATTTCCAATTCCAACTTGGCATATCTGGCTTCCAATACATGCAACTGATGTTTCAAAAAGGTTAGAAGCACCATCCTGTGTTACTTCCAGAACCTTTTCAGCTTCAGAACCATTACAGTTTATTATATATAAGCTTTCTTCTGGAGTAATACGTATCTCTACATCTTCCATATCCTTTATTACATCATAAATTTCCCTTAACTTTGAAGGTGCAATTTTACCACCAACAGGCTGGTAAAATACAGCATACAGTCCTGTCTGTTTTTGTGCAGTAATTCTATTTCCAGAAACTCTTACACCATCATCTTTTTTATTAACAATATATGGTTCTACATTAATATCAAGCATTTCACTTTCAAAAACCTTATCAAGTTTTTCGTTAAATGCTTTCTTAAGCCCGTCAGTTCCAAGAGTATCCTGTAAAAATCTTGTCCTTGACTGTGCCCTGTTTGTATAATTGCCATATTCTACAAATGTATCCACCATGGCTTTTGCATAATAAAGAACCTTGCAAGGTTCCACAGCTTCAGCCACTTTTACTCCAAGTTTGTGTTTATTGCCGAGACCTCCTGCAATATATACATCAAACTTTCCATCAGTACGTGAAACAAAACCCATATCCCTGAAAGTTGCATGTGTTTCATTTATTTCAGAGTTAGAGAAACACACTTTTAGTTTTCTTGGAAACTTTACTGATTTAATAAAGTTCATAAGATAATCTGCCATTTCTTTAGCATAAGGAAGAACATCAAAATTCTCACCAGCCTGTACACCTGAAAGTGATGAAGCCATTACATTACGTGGAAAGTCTCCTCCACCTCCACGTGATACCATTCCTGCCCGCCATACACTCTCTATCATCCCACATAAATCTTCTGCTTCAAGATTATGGAGCTGTAATGACTGGCATGTTGTCATTTTAATCAAATCAACATTATATTTCTCACATAAATCTGCTATAAACTTTAACTTATCTTTTGTAACCTGCCCACCTGCAAGACGCAGCCTTAACATATGTTTTTCACCACCACGCTGCGCATAGCTTCCATAACCACCTGAAAATCCTTTATATTCTGGTACTGTAATTTCTTTATTATGAAAAGCCATAGTCTTTTCCCTAAATTCATCCAAGTCAGGTATAAATTCTTCTAAAAAATCCTTTGCCATAAACATTTCTCCTTTATTACACTCTTTTTTTTAATAATTTTATTATATGTATTATATATCATGTCCTTATTTTTTTAAATAGTAACAAAGGATTTTATGGAAATTATATACATTTATAGCCTGCTGTTTTTTGTTTTCATATTACATATATCTTCTAAGAAATGCTGACTGTGCAAACTTTGACATCTGCATTTTATATGTAACTCTTTCTAAAATCTCAAATAAAACCAGACCAATAATAACAAATAAAACCGCTATTCCTATACCTTGTACTAATGTAAAATTATAGATTTCCGTAATATAATTAAATAATATATTTATACCAAAACAGCTTCCACAGAATATAATTACAGATATAACAAAAAACTTATAAGCAAGTGCAATATATATAAATGTAACCATATACATTATTCCTGCTGAGGCCACTTCATTTCCTGAATACTGCATAAAATCTTCTATAGTATCTGCCTTTATAAATTTTATTATTAATAACAATAAAAATGATATTAAAAAACCTGTAATATTTACAAGTCTTGGAATTCCCAAATAAAACTGCCTGTATTTTGGAGAAGACTTTACAATATCGGAAACTGTAAGCGTATATGCAAGCTGCACAATAAATATAAAACTACAGAAAAATATCATATACATAGATGGGCTTTTATAAATATTATTCCCATATGAAATTAAAAATGTTCCAAGTAATATAAAAATTACTGAAGAAATTACATTTAATTTAAACTGGTATCCATACTTAAGAAGTTTTATATTATTTTTAATACTATTAATCATGGTATCCCTCCTTTATAACCTTAAACAAAATTTTTATATGTATTAATATTGCCAATATACTTGTGGTTATCATTATTCCTGATATTATATAAATATTTTTTTCACACATTATTATAATAAAAAATCCATATACCAGCATCATAATGATAGTTATTATATAATAAAATACAAAATAATCAAAAAACCTCAGAATGCAAAGCGATACAATTATAAAAAGAATTAATGAAACTGTTATAAATACAGCTATATTAATTGGTATTCTTAAAATTGCTGATGTCACAGACATTATTATTAATATACTTAACAATCTTCTTACTATATCAAACATAAAAGCTCTCTTAAATATTTGTATATACTTTACTGATGTTTTTAAATATTCATGCCTGCTGCTTTCTTTTCTGGCATATCCTGCAAATATAAATAAATCTGCCATACATTCTATAATAAATACAAATACAGTTGTAGTTATTAAAATTACATAATTATCAAAAAAGATTCTTTCTATAAACAAGCTTCCTACTATTAATACAGGATATACAAGATATAACAATATACCAAATATTCTATTTGGAAAAAACATATTGTAACTTTTTACATATTTTTTCATAATTACCTCTTTCCTTAAAAATAAGTTTTATCCAATTTTGGATTTTTTATTTAAGCTGTGAGTACTTTTTCATAACAGCAATACTTATCTGAGAAAGCTCAGGTATCTCTTTTGAAATATTTAATCCTGCAAGTTTATCAATATTATCTGAGAGGCATAATCCTTCAAAACCATAATTATTTTTCTGGAAACTAAATAATATATCTTTTGCTTTATCCGCATCTTCATTATCACCTTTAATTAAAATATATTTTTCTTTTAAGTCTTCAACAAATCCTTGTTCAACAACTTTTCCTTTTTCCATTATAATTGCATAATCTGTAACGTTTTCCATATCTGAAATATTATGTGTTGAAAATAATACACTTTTTTCCCCATTTCCTTCTTCTAAATATTCCCTAAGCATCTGGCAAAGCTTATCTCTCATAAGTGGGTCAAGTGGTGATGCTGGTTCATCAAGCAGAAGCATTTTAGTATCCCTTGCAAATACATTGGCAAGAATAACTTTCATCTTCATACCATCTGATAATTTATTAAATCCTTTGTTTTTCTTATTTATTCCATTTACATCAATACCTAACATGTCACAAAGCTCATAAAACTTATCTTTGTGGAAATTATTAAACAAAAGTCCACTTGCATCTGATACTTGTGATATCGTCCAATGAGGCATAAAATAATTACCAGGTCCTGTATAACCTATATTCTCACGTATTATACTTTCATCTTTTTCTCCATCAAAATAAATCACTTTACCCTTAAAATCAAGCCTTATTCCTGCAAGTATATTTATCAATGTACTTTTACCTGCACCATTTTCACCAATAAGTGCAGTAGCAAATCCTTTTGGTAAATCCAGTGATGGAATATCAAGCTCAAAAGTCTTGAATTTTTTAGATAAATTATTAATAGTTATAACATTGTTTTTATACATAATTCTCCTCCATGTATCTTTTATTGTAAAAAACTCTTTATCTTTTTATTCTTCACTTTCTTCCGTTTCTAACAAAATCTTTAAGATATCTACAAGTTCACTGTTTGAAACATTAGCTATCTTTGCTGCAGATATAGCATTTAATAAATATTCTTCCATCTTTCTCATATGCTGCTCCTTTAACATTTCAGTATCTTGTGCATTCACATAATAACCTTTACCCTGTACTGCTGTTACAAGCCCATTTTTTTCAAGCTCTTCATATGCTTTCATAGTTGTAATAACACTAATTCTTAAGTCCTTTGCCAATCCTCTGATTGATGGAAGAAATTCTCCCTGTTTAAACTTTCCTGCCAAGATATCTTCCTTGAACTGTCCAGCTATTTGCTGGTATATAGGCACTCCTGAATTTTGCATTATCCTCATTTTTTCACCTGCCTTTATAATCCAGTATACTGTATCAAATTTATAAAATTAAATATATCAACTGTTTATATGTTATATATACACTATAAACAATTAATTGTCAATACCTAAAAAGGACAAACTACAAAAATAAATTTTATAGTTTGTCCTATTCAAATGTATTACTTATGTTTAAAATGGAATTTCCCTATGCTCTACACAAGTAGAAAATACTATAAGAGTCTTTGTACGCCCATATCTTTGTAATTCCCCTATAAACTGGTCAAGTTCATCAGTACTTGGAAACAATACTTCTAAAAGCATTGAATAATCTCCTGTAACACAATTACACTCAACTACATTTTTACATTCTCTTATATATGGGTAAAACTCCTTTTTATCAACAGGTGAAACTTCAAGGTTAATAAAAGCTTTAATATGATAACCAAGTTTTACAGGGTCTACATATGCATGAAATCCTTGTATATACCCATTATCTACTAGGTTTTCTATCCTTACTGAAACAGCAGGGGATGATAAAAAAACCTTCTCTGCAATTTCTTTTAAAGATACTCTTGCATTTTCCTGAAGCATTGTAATAATTTTTTTATCAATATTATCTAATTCATTATTTTTCACATAATTTCCCTCCCTATAAATTATGTATTTTTTATAATTTAAAAAATAATTACACAAAAAATTAATTTATTTTTTTGTAATTACTTCTATAATTTCGTCTATTTCGTTATCAGAAAAATTCTTCCTTTTTATAAACACTTGTATAAACTCTGATAATGAATTATTAAATCCTTCATCCAGAATTTCTTCTATAAGCATACTATAATAATCGTCTTTACTCATAACAGACTTTACTGTACCTTTTTCATTCTGGAATATTCCTTTTAAACATAACTTTTTAAGCACTGTATAGGTAGTTGATTTCTTCCAGTCTAAACTAATAGCTGTCAATTTTACAAGTTCAGGTGATGGTATTGGTTCATTGTTCCATATAATCTCTGCAAACTTTGATTCAATAGTTCCCATTCTAAGATTTGTCAATTAATCCTTCCTCCTTAATCTAAATATATGTAATTTTAATATGCTAGAACTAATCCCACTACCTAAAATATTTTGCTATTATTTTATTAAAAAAAAATCCAGTAAATATAAGTATTTACTGGATTCTAATGAGACACGGGGGAGTCGAACCCCCGACAACTTGATTAAAAGTCAAGTGCTCTACCAACTGAGCTAGTATCCCATCATGTTCACCTTCTGGCAAACACAATGCCCAGAGCCGGAATCGAACCAGCGACACGAGGATTTTCAGTCCTCTGCTCTACCAACTGAGCTATCTGGGCATTAGATATTAATATAATATCTAAAAGTAGCGGGGACAGGATTTGAACCTATGACCTTCGGGTTATGAGCCCGACGAGCTTCCTAGCTGCTCCACCCCGCGTCAGATAATAACTATAAAACTATATGCAGTTTTAACTATATTTAGAATATATTTTATTCTTTTATCTTAAGTTAAATGGATGGAGAAGGATTTGAACCTTCGAAGCCTAAGCAACAGATTTACAGTCTGCCCCCTTTGACCACTCGGGAATCCATCCATAAGCCGATGATCGGACTCGAACCGATAACCTGCTGATTACAAATCAGCTGCTCTGCCAATTGAGCCACATCGGCACATTAATTACTATCATACATATTTAAAACTAAATGGGACCTACAGGACTCGAACCTGTGACCCTCTGCTTGTAAGGCAGATGCTCTCCCAGCTGAGCTAAGATCCCATTCAAACGACCCAAACGGGACTCGAACCCGTGACCTCCGCCGTGACAGGGCGGCGCTCTAACCAACTGAGCCACTGGGCCATTTAAAAGTATCTTGTAAAGTATTATTAACCAAACTGATACTCTCAAAACTGTATACTGTCTATAAACATCTATTATATACTTAATAAAACAATCAAAATTATTTACATTGGTCAAGCCCTCGGCCTATTAGTGACAGCCAGCTGAACACTTTGCAGTGCTTACACTCCTGCCCTATCTACCTCG
>VSNJ01000063.1 GCA_009774235.1 Lachnospiraceae bacterium | reverse complement strand
TAAATAAAAGAGTATTTGTTATTAGTGAAATTATATTGTATAAGAGACAGAGGAGGGAATTATGAAATATAAGGCGTTACTTACTGGAAATAATAAAATGATTATAGGTGAATTTTTCAGATATATGGATTTTGACTTTGAGTGCCTTACCACATCAGAACGCCATGATGATATTGTAAGCCATTTAAAATATATTAATCCAGATGTATTTATATATTGTCTTAATGGAGAAAGCACTGATGCTATTAAAAGGTTTGTTAATGTAGGATTTGAGATTTCTAAAAAAAAGATTCCTGTTATTATTATAGGTGACCCAGGTGAATGTACCCAGTTCTTAAAAATTGCACCATTAATGGAAGTTACTGTTATAGAAAGACCAGTTGCAGTACAGGTGATAAGAGAAAGAATTGTAGGCATGCTGGATAAGAAAATGAGAATGGAACATAAGAAAGCGGATGAAGAAGCAGAGTCGCTTGAAGATATAGTGGAGTCTGCTGAAAACCTGGTTTCAAAGCTTTCTGCTGCTGGGCAGGAGCAGGAACAAGAGCAAGATGAAGAAGAAGAAAAGTATAGGAAAAAACATGTACTTGTAGTGGATGATGACAGTGGCGTACTAAAGCTTGTTAAAAGTTATCTTTCAAACCAGTATGATGTTGCAACGGCCAAAAGTGGAAAAGTGGCAATGAAATTCTTAGAAACCAAAAAGACAGACCTTGTACTGCTGGATTATGAGATGCCAGAGGAAAACGGGCCACAAGTTATGGCTAAGATACGTGCCAATGAAAAGACAAAAAACCTGCCAATAGTATTTCTTACAGGTGTTGTAGATAAAGAGAAAATCCAGGAAGTACTGCTTATGAAGCCACAAGGTTATCTTTTGAAACCGATTGATTTAGTAAAGCTTATTTCCACAGTTAAAGGAGTGATAGGCTGAGAGGGGATGGTCTTTATATGGCAATAATTAAGGAAGAGCTGAGATTAACTGATTTAATAGAAGTAAGTACTTTACAAAAGATGCAGGATGCCTTTGCTGCAATGACAGGAGTTGCTGTTATTACTACAGATTCAAACGGGGTTGCTGTAACAGAGCCATCTGATTTTTCAGATTTCTGTATAAATTATGTAAGAAGTACGGAAGCAGGAATGGAATGTTGTGAAAAGTGTGACAAAATGGGTGCAGAGATGGCACGTAATGCAGGAGATTCATGTGCATATTTCTGCCATGCAGGTCTTATGGATTTTGCAGCACCTATAATGACAGGAGGCCATATGGTAGGCTGTTTTATTGGCGGCCAGGTACTTACAGAGCCTATAGAAGATAAAGTAGTAGCAGATGTTGCAAAAAGGATTGGGGTTGATGAAAATAAGCTTATAGAAGCAGCACATGGAATTAAAATAGTTGATAAAAGTGAAATAAAAAAGGTAACTGCTGCACTTTATGATATTGCCAATGTACTTTCAGAAATTGCTTTTACTAAACATGAGCTTTACCTTAAAAACCTGGAGCTTGAGAAGGCTTCCCATATGAAATCAGATTTCCTTGCTAATATGAGCCATGAAATACGTACACCAATGAATGCAGTTATAGGTATGGCAGAGATGGCACTGCGTGAGGATATTTCTCCTTCAGCAAAGAATTACATAAGCCAGATTAAATCGTCAGGACAGGCATTGCTTACTATTATTAATGATATCCTGGATTTCTCTAAGATTGAATCTGGAAAGATGGATATAAATGAAACTGATTATGAACCTATGTCACTTATTAATGATGTCGTCAATATTATAATGACACGTATTAGCAATAAGAAGCTTGAGCTTACACTAGATGTAAACCCTGACCTGCCACATGAACTGCATGGTGATAATATCCGTGTTAAACAGATAATAGTAAACCTTGCGAATAATGCTGTAAAATTTACAGACAGTGGAAATGTCCATCTTAAGATAGATTTTAAACAAACAAAAGAAGACCAGATTATTCTTAAGGCAGAAATTGCAGATACAGGTTCTGGCATTAAAAAGCAGGATATGGCTAAATTGTTCCAGTCATTCCAGCAGGTGGACAGTAAGCGTAACCGTAATATTGAAGGTACAGGGCTTGGGCTTGCAATATGTAAGCAGCTGTTGTCGCTTATGGATGGTGAAATACAGGTAAACAGTGTTTATGGTGAGGGAAGTACATTTTCATTTTCGCTGCCACAGAAAATAGTTAACAAGACCCCTTCTATAGAGAGACGTACAGAGAAAATGACAGCAGCAGGGCTTGTGGATAATAAGTATATTGCGAAAGAAATGGAAACGGATATATTAAGGTTTGGTGTTGAGTATTTCAGGATAGAATCAGAAGAAGAGCTTTCTATACTGGAAGAAAAAGAAGCCAGGTATTTATTTGTGGAACAGCCATTATTTACAGATACAGTATATAATTTTATAGAGAACCATCCAGATATTACTGGTGTTGTACTGGTAAACTTCCGTGCAACACGTACCTATAACCTTCCAAATATCAGGGTAATAAAGAAACCGTTATATACTTTAAGCCTTGCAAGCATATTTCATGGTGAGGATATTTATACAGAATTTTCACAGATGGAAGCAGATGATTTTGATTTTACTGCCCCAGATGCAGAAATCCTTGTAGTAGATGATAATGCAATCAACCTTACAGTAGTAGAGGGCTTGCTGGCTCCGCTTGATATGAAGATTGAAACAGCTCTTAGCGGCAAAGAGGCTGTTGCCAAAATTATGGGCAAGCGTTATGATATTATTTTTATGGACCATATGATGCCAGAAATGGATGGTATAGAAACTACAAGAGTTGTACGCCGTATGCTGGGTGAAAATGGTGAAGTTCCTATTATAGCACTTACAGCTAATGCAGTTGATGGAAGTAAAGATATATTTATTAGTGAAGGAATGGATGATTTTGTCCCAAAACCTATTGAACTAAGAGTAATTATTTCTAAATTGAAAACCTGGCTTCCAAAAGAGAAACTTATTAGAAAGACAAGTGATGAAAATACGCATAAGAGTGTAGAATTAAAACCACAGATTTCAATTCCAGGGCTTGATGTGCCAGCAGCAATGAGGCTGCTTGGTGGTGAGAAACTGTTCTGGCCTGTATTAAAGGAATACTACAGGGTACTTGAAAGAAAACATGCTTTAATCCAAAAATATGAACAGGAAGAAAAGTGGAAAGAGTATACAATAGAAGTACATACTTTAAAGAGTTCTTCAAGGCAGATTGGTGCACATGAACTTGCTTCAATAGCAGAACATATGGAGGCAGCAGGAAATGCACAGGATGCAAAGTTAATCCATGAAACTACACCAGAGATGTTAAAGAAGTATATGGAATATAAAGATATACTTAAGCCTTATTTTACTAAAGAAGAGGTGGAAAAAACTGGCGGACAGATAAATGCAAAAGAATTAAAAGAATTTTTTGTAAGACTTAGGGAAGCTATGGATAACTTGGATATGGATGCTATGGAAGATGCTGTAAAAGATATGGATATATATTCATACAGTGGTGAACATAAGGAATTTTATGAAGATATAAAGAATGCAGTAGAAGATATTGATATAGAACAATGTGAAGAAATCATTGGGAAATGGGAAGAAAGCTTGCAATAGTAAGGATTTGTTTTACAAATGCCTGCTGGCATACTTTTAGTATTATAGAAATAAACAAACCCTGGTCTTAATGAAGTTAAATAGAGCCAGCTGTACAGTTTTTGTATAGCTGGTGTTTTGTTTTAGATTATATTAGTTACTTAAAGCAGGGACTTGCACTATATGATATTTCCGGTTACAATAAATGCTATATGTTAAATAGTTCTGGATTAGGCAAAACACTGGTAACGGAGGTAGGCAATGAGTAAAACAATAAAAGTAGTAGTTGATGCAATGGGAGGTGACAATGCACCAGAAGCACCCGTAAAAGGGGCTGTAGAGGCGTTAAATGAAGTTCCTGGCATTAATATTATTCTTGCAGGAAGGACAGAGGAAATAAAGAAGGAACTTGATAAGTATACATATGATAATGGGCGTATAAGCATTGTACACGCTGATGATATTATTGGTTTTGATGAGCCGCCGGTTATGGCTATAAGGAAAAAGAAAAATTCATCAATTGTTGTAGGGATGAATCTTGTAAAACATGGTGATGCAGATGCATTTGTTTCAGCAGGAAGCACAGGTGCAATACTTGTAGGAGGCCAGTTTGTTGTAGGAAGGATAAAGGGTGTTGAACGTTCACCGCTTGCCCCGGTTATACCTACTGCCAAAGGACCAGCGCTTCTTATTGATTGTGGTGCCAATGTTGATGCAAGGGCTTCACACCTTGTACAGTTTGCAAAAATGGGTTCAATATATATGCAGCATGTAGTTGGAATTAAAAATCCGAGAGTGGCAATAGTTAATATTGGTGCAGAAGAAGAAAAAGGGAATATGCTGGTTAAGGAGACATATCCTTTATTAAAGGAATGTACAGATATTAACTTTACAGGAAGCATAGAAGCAAGGGATATTCCGAAAGGTGATGCTGACGTAATAGTATGTGAGGCATTTGTGGGCAATGTAATACTTAAACTTTATGAAGGGCTTGCGTCAACCCTTATAGGTAAAATAAAAGAAGGGCTTATGTCTTCATTCCAAAGCAAGATGGGGGCACTTCTTATAAAGCCAGCACTTAAAAAGACATTAAAACAGTTTGATGTGTCAGGACAAGGCGGTGCGCCGCTTCTTGGACTTAATGGCCTTGTTGTAAAAGCACATGGAAGCTCAGGTTCTTTGGAAATAAAGCAGGCAATAAAACAGTGTATCCAGTTTGGGGAAGAAAAGATTAATGAAAAAATCAAAGAGAATTTAACTATTGTGTAAGGTGGTGTAATAATGGAGTTTGAAAAGCTTAAAACAATTATATCAGAGGTATTGTCTATAGATGATGAAAGCATTAGCAAAGATATGTCTTTTTATGATGACCTTGGGGCAGATTCACTTGAACTGTTCCAGATAGTTATGGGCGTAGAAGGGGAATTTGATATAGTGCTTGATGAAAATATTGCCAGTGAAATAAATACAGTTGAAGATTTGTATAAGCTTATTGTTGCAGGATAGGAGACTTGCCAGATGAAACGGGATAAAATATTGGAATTTGAGGAAAAGGCAGGATACAGGTTTGAACATCCAGACTTGTTAATTACTGCCTTTACACACAGCTCTTATTCAAATGAGAACAGGCTTAAGAAGTTTGAATGTAATGAAAGGCTTGAATTTCTTGGGGACGCTGTACTTGAGCTGGTTTCAAGTGAATATATATATGGTGAAAATCCTGAAAAACCTGAAGGTGACCTTACAAGGATAAGGGCAAGTTATGTCTGTGAACCCACCCTTGCACTATGTGCAAGGGAATTAGGTCTTGGTAACTATATCCAGCTTGGCAAAGGGGAAGACTTAACAGGTGGACGTGAAAGGGATTCTATATTGTCTGATACGCTTGAAGCTACAATAGGTGCAGTTTATCTTGATGGAGGGTTTGAGCGCGCCAGAGAGTATATATATAAACATATTTTAAAAGATATAGAGAAGAAAAAGCTGTTTTATGACAGCAAAACTATTTTACAGGAAATAATCCAGGGGGAACACCAGGAACTTGGATATGAACTTCTCAGCGAAGAAGGCCCGGACCATAATAAGTCATTTACAGTCGCTGTAAAAATAGGGGGTGAGATAGCCGCAAAGGCTACAGACAGGACTAAGAAAAAGGCGGAGCAGTCAGCTGCATACCAGGCTATTCTTAAGCTTAGGGAAAATAAAGACAGGAGATAACCAATGTATTTAAAAAGTCTTGAAGTACATGGCTTTAAGTCATTTGCCAATAAGATGGTTTTTGAATTCCATAATGGTATCACAGCTATTGTAGGACCTAATGGCAGCGGCAAAAGCAATGTTGCTGACGCTGTACGCTGGGTTTTAGGAGAGCAGAGTGCAAAGCAGCTGCGTGGTGCAAAAATGGAAGATGTTATATTTGCAGGGACGGAGATGCGCAAGCCTTTAGGGTTTGCTTATGTAGCAATTACTATTAATAATGAAGACCATAAACTGCCTGTGCCATATGATGAGGTGAAGATTGCAAGGCGTGTGTACCGTTCTGGTGAGAGTGAATATCTGCTGAACGGGACATCATGCAGGCTTAAAGATGTACAGGAAATACTATTTGACACAGGTATAGGTAAAGAAGGCTATTCTATTATAGGACAAGGGCAGATTGATAAAATATTAAGTGGCAAGCCTGATGAGCGCCGGGAGCTTTTTGACGAAGCAGCAGGTATTGTAAAATACAAAAAGCGTAAGGCAGCAGCAGAGAAGAACCTGGAAGAGGAGAAGCAGAACCTTGTACGTATTGAAGATATACTTTCAGAATTAAGCAAACAGGTTCCACCACTTGAAAGGCAGGCAGCAAAGGCAAAAGAATATTTAAAATACAGGGATGAGCTGAAAAACCTTGATATAAATATGTTCCTTATGGAGTATGAAAGGACTGGAAGTGAACTTCTGGAAACTGGCAGGAAAAAAGAAATAGCAGATAATGACCTGGATACTGCTAAAGTAAGCCTGGAAGAAAGCAAGAACCAGTATGAAAGTTTTGAAAAGCAGTTAAACAATTTAGAAACAGTTATAGAAGAAGAAACTGCAGAGCTTTCTGAAAAGAAAGTACAATACAATAATTATGAGAATAATATAAAAGTATTAAATGAACAGATAAATGCAATATACCAGAATGAAAAACATTATAAAGAACAGATAGAAAATTTTAATATGCGTAAATCTGCTTTTGAAAAAGAGCTTGAAGATTATAATACACAGCTTAAGAAAAATAATGAAGAGATTGTAAAGGCAGAAAAAGCAAAGGAAGAAAATGAAATAAAATTAAAAGAGCTTTCAGAAAAAATTGCTGCAGGCCAGAAAGAAATTGACCAGTGCCGCAACAGCATGATGGAAGCGTTAAATGAAGCTTCTGGAATAAAAGCAGAAGAAAACAGGTTAAAAACACTTCTTGAACAAAATAATATTAAGAAAGCAGAATTTACACAAAGAGTTATTAAAAACAAATCAGATGCAGCAGTGTTTAATGAAACTATGGAAAGGGAAAAGGCTGTCCTTGATGATGTTTCAGAAAAAATTGCTAAATTAAATACAACAAACCAGGAGATTAAACAGACCATTGCAGAACTGGACAGCAAAAAAGAAAACCTGGACAAAGAACACAGGGATGTACAACAGAAGTTCCATATAGAGAATTCCCGTTTAAGTTCCCTAAAAAATATGGCGGAAAGATATGACGGTTTTGGGCAGAGCATCAGGCGTGTAATGGAACAGAAGGAAAAGAATAGTGGTATAATAGGAGTAGTGGCTGATATTATAAAGGTACAAAAAGAGTATGAAATTGCAGTGGAAACAGCACTTGGCGGCAGCATACAGAATATAGTTACAGAAGATGTACAGACTGCCAAAGATATGATACAGTACCTTAAGAAAAACAAGTATGGGCGTGCTACATTTCTTCCATTAACCAATGTAAAGGCAAAACAGGAGATACAGGCAGAAGGAATAATGGGACAGAAAGGTGTTATAGGGATTGCATCTTCACTTGTTAGTACAGACAGCAGGTTTGAGGGGCTTGTAAAATATCTGCTTGGAAGGTTTATAGTAGTTGACAATATTGACAATGCTGTAGTGATTGCTGAAAAATACCATCATACTATAAGAATAGTTACTAAAGAAGGTGACTTATTAAATCCTGGAGGCTCAATGTCCGGAGGTGCTTTTAAAAACAGCAATAACCTTCTTGGACGGCGCCGTGAAATGGAAGACCTGGAAGCAGAAACAGGGAAACTTAAGACAAGGCTTTCTGGCATAGAAGAAGAGCTTGGAAGTATAGGCAGTGAAAGACAAAGCATTGTAGAAAAGTCTGCTGCAAATGAAAAAATAATGCAAGAACTTATTCTAAAACAGAATACTGCAAGGATAAATTATGACAGGGCTTTAAGTGATTATAAGGAAAATGAAGACAAGCTGTCATTTATACATCTTGAAGCAAGGGAAACAGAGAAAAGGAATGATGAACTTAAGCAGGCATTAGAACAGGTGGGTCTTAAGCTTTCAGACAATAATGGGAAGAATAAATCATATGAGGATACAATTACTTTATTAAATGGGCAGCTTGGTGGATGGCATAAGCTTGAAGAAAGTATTTCCCAGGAAAATTCAGCATTTATGCTGGAGATAACATCCCTTGAAAGCAGACGCAGTTTTATTTCTGAAAATACAAGACGTGTAAAACAGGAAATAGCAGATATTGAAAAGGGCATTGAAGAAGCTGTTTTAAACAGCAGCAGTACAAACCAGCGTGTACTTGGAAAACAGCAGGAGATAGCAGATGTACAGACTGGGATAGAAAATATAAAAAGCTGCATCAACAAGTTGTCGGATGGTCTTGTAAAAAGAAAAGAAGAACGTGTGGAACTGTCACAGAAACATAAAAACTGCCTGGCAAAGAGGGAGGAACTTGCAAGCCTTGTAAATGAGCTTGATAAAGAGTGTTTCCGTCTTAATAACCAGAAAGAGCAGCTTGATGAGAAGATTAATTCTTATACAAGCTATATGTGGGAACAGTATGAACTTACATACCACAGTGCAGAGGCTTTAAAAACTAACAGCAGTTTAAGTTTTAATGATATGAAGAAGCGCATTGAGGAACTTAAGGGTACTATTAAATCACTTGGGGATGTAAATATTAATGCAGTAGAACAATATAATGAACTTATGGAACGGTATGAGCTTCTTACGGGACAGCATGCTGACCTTACAGAGGCAGCAGAGGTTCTTGTTGGTATAATAGAAGAACTTGATACCGAGATGCGCAAACAGTTTGAAATCCAGTTCCAGGAGATAAACAGCCGGTTTAATAAGGTATTTAAAGAGCTTTTTGGTGGCGGGCGGGGAACTATTGAACTTGTGGAAGGTGAAGACATACTTCTTGCAGGGATAAATATAATTGCACAGCCTCCAGGTAAGAAATTACAGAATATGATGCAGCTTTCAGGTGGCGAAAAAGCCCTTGCGGCAATCGCACTTTTATTTGCGATACAGAGTCTTAAGCCTTCACCATTCTGCCTGCTTGATGAGATTGAAGCGGCACTTGATGATTCAAATGTAGGACGGTATGCAGATTATCTCCATAAACTTACAAAGGATACACAGTTTATTGTTATTACCCACCGCAGGGGAACTATGAACACTGCTGATATATTATACGGAATAACGATGCAGGAAAAGGGTGTGTCAACACTTGTATCGGTAAACCTGCTTGATGTTGGGAAATAAATATTGCTATTTATGGCTATGCCATTTATAGTAACAAATAAATGCCAGGGGATTGGAAATTAAAAGGTGTACAAATTATGTGGCTCTGGCAATTCTAAAATTTTACCAATGGAAAGCCATGTTACACATGGCTTTGCATGCATCCCGCTTGGATGGGATGCGCAGTGGTGCATAAAGCCCCAAAAAACGTGGCTTAAGCACCAGCGCCCCCAAACAGCTGCTTTTTGGTAAAACATTTGGAATTTGCCAGAGTAATATAATCTTTGTGCAGTTTGACGGTTTAAAAGCAATTTTCAAACACGCCCTAGTATATAGAAAGGTTTGGTTATTAGATATGAAAGAAAAAAAAGGTTTTTTTAGCAGGCTTAAAGAAGGTCTTACAAAAACACGTGACAATTTAGTAGCAGGAATTGACTCAATCTTTAAAGGGTTTTCAGAGATTGATGAGGATTTTTATGAAGAACTTGAAGAAGTCCTTATTATGGCAGATATAGGTGTTGCCACAACAGAAAAGATTATTGAAAACTTAAGGCAGAAAGTAAAAGAGCAGAAAATTAAAGAGATAGAAGTATGCAGACAGCTTCTTGCAGACTCAATAAAAGAGCAGATGCGTGTTGATGAACATGCATATGACTTTGAAAAAGAAGTTTCTGTAGTTATGCTTATAGGAGTAAACGGAGTTGGCAAGACTACTTCTGTAGGAAAGCTTGCTGGACAGCTTAAAAGCAGTGGAAAGAAAGTTGTGCTTGCTGCTGCTGATACATTTAGGGCGGCTGCTATTGAACAGCTTACAGAATGGGCAGGACGTGCTGGAGTTGAGATAATTGCAGGACAGGAAGGAGGAGACCCTGCTGCAGTTGTATTTGATGCAGTAAATGCTGCTAAGGCAAGAAATGCAGATGTACTTATATGTGACACAGCAGGAAGGCTTCATAATAAAAAGAATTTAATGGAAGAGCTTAAGAAGATAAACCGTATAATTGACAGGGAATTTCCAAATGCGTGCAGGGAAACACTTGTTGTACTTGACGGGACAACAGGCCAGAACGCACTTGCACAGGCAAAGCAGTTTAATGAAGTTGCAGATATTACAGGTATAATTCTTACAAAACTCGATGGTACAGCTAAAGGTGGGATTGCTATTGCTATCCAGTCAGAAATGAATATACCTGTAAAATATATAGGCATTGGTGAGAAAATTGATGATTTGCAGAAATTTAATGCAGATTCATTTGTGGATGCATTATTCTCAGCACAGCCATCTGAAAAGGAAGGGAATGTGTAATTAAATAAATAATAAAATAAATAAAAAGGAGGTGTGTTATGAAATTATTTTTAAAAAATATTGGAAAAATTGCAGAAACTACTGTAGAAATAAAAGGGATTTCTGTTATAGCTGGCGAAAACAATACAGGGAAAAGCACAGTTGGGAAAGCCTTGTTCTCAGTTTTTAATAGCTTTTATAAAATCCAGGAACAGATTTTACAAGAAAGAATAAATAGTATAGTAAATATTTTGCAGCTTATTCACCGTAATGTTTATTTTCACGTTTTTGAACAGAGGAATATTTATGAATTTGCAAGGGATATTTTAAATAAAGAGAATGAATATAAAAAAGAGCCTGGAACATTAATAAATGAGATATATTCAATGCTTGATTTCCCGTTTGGAGATTCAAAAGTAATTAGTGAAAAAAGTAATATTGAAGATATTGCAAACAGGATAATAGAAATTTTAAAGATTTCTGATGATGATATTTTCCAGTCTGTTATAAGTAAAAAAATGAATTCTGAATTTAATGGACAGCCTTTAAATATATACTCTAAATCCGATGGTAAAATTATATTAAATATTAAAGGACAGGAACTGATTATAAAGGTTTCAAAAGAAGCTGTTTCAGCTGATGATACAGGATACAGCCTTAATACAGAAGCAATTTACATTGATGACCCATTAGTATTAGATGAAATAGATAATAGAATGGTAGTTAGAAACCAAAATTACCTAGATCACCGGATGCAGTTAGAAAGCAAGCTTCTTGAAGGAGAAAACAATACAAATGTAGTAGAAGAAATAGTAGTAGAAAATAAATTTAAAAAAATATATGAGAAATTACTGCCAGTATGTAATGGAAATATTGTAGTGCAAAAGAACAAGCATATAGGATACCAGTTAGATAACCAGGACAGGGCATTAAGTGTTAAAAATTTATCAACTGGTTTAAAAACTTTTGCTATTTTAAAAACATTAATAACAAATGGAGCTATAAAAGATAATGGTACAATTATTTTAGATGAACCAGAAATCCATTTACATCCAAAATGGCAGTTATTGTTTGCTGAACTTATTGTTTTACTTCATAAAGAGTTTGGAATGCATATTTTATTAAATACACATAGTCCTTATTTCCTGCGTGCTATACAGGTATATTCTGCGGAATATGAAGTAAGTGATATGTGTAAATATTATTTATCAGAAACAGGGGAGGAAGGTGAAGCGTATATTAATGATGTGACAAATAGTATAGATAAAATATATGAAAAATTATCAACCCCATTACAGTGGCTTGAAAATAAGAGGTGGAGTAATGATTAACTTTGATGATTATCCTATATTAAAGAACAATATGTCTACTTTAAAAGAAACTTCTATTGATTACCATGATAAATAACATATTAGTTATATGACAAATTCATCCCGGAGTGCTGTAAATTTTGATGGCGTTAAAAGTGAATATATTAAACATTTGAATTTATCTGAAAATCCTAAATCTAATGATGCTTTGTTTATATCTGATGGAAATGATTTAGTTTTTGTTGAATTTAAAAATGGATTTATGGACTCAGCAAAAAAGTTTGCAGTACGTAAAAAGATTTATGACAGTGTTATAATTCTTACAGATATACTTAATATGGGAATTAGTAATTTAAAAGACCATATGCAATATATTTTGGTTTATAATGAAACCGTTAATGCAGAAGAAAGAGAAGTAAAAAACAAAAAGTCATATGTCCAGCCTTCAGAATCATTTGATAATTTCGCTAAAATTATAAGTAAGCAGGCTAAAAGTGAATATGTCTGCTTTGGTGTTAAGATTTTTGAAAACTATTGTTTTAAAAATGTACATACTTATACAGAAAAAGAGTTTGAACAATTTTTAACTGAAAATTAATCCATGAATAAAATACGTCTTATAATTATGGAAATAGAGGAGTAATAAATGGTTTTTCCAGAAAAAATTTGTAAATTAGTTGCAGGTGAAAATTATAAAACAGATAACATTGGTATGTCTGGCTCATCAGTTTTAATATATGAAAATAAGGTTTTAAAAATACAGGAATATAATGAAGAATCAGAAAATGAATACAATATGCTGCAATATCTGTATGGTAAACTTCCTGTTCCAAAGGTATATGCCTATGAGATATCAGATGGCAAATCATATCTGCTGATAAGTAAATGTGCTGGGGAAATGGCATGTTTCCATAAGTACATGAAGAACCCAGGTGTTTTATGTAAATTGCTTGCAAATGGACTGAAAATGTTATGGAGTATAGATGTTTCAGATTGTCCATCTGCCCAGGGATTATCCAGGAAGCTTGTACAGGCAGAATATAATATAAAGAATGGACTGGTTGATTTAGATAATGTTGAACCTAGTACATTTGGTGAAAATGGGTTTAAAAATCCAGATGGATTATTACAATGGCTATATGACAATAAACCAGAAGAGGAACTTGTTTTATCTCATGGGGATTACTGTCTGCCAAATATATTTGGGATTAACGATGAAATTACTGGATATATAGACTTAGGTAAAACAGGCATAGCTGATAAATGGTGCGATATAGCCCTATGTTACCGTAGTTTATCACATAATTATAGTGGAAAATATAACTTAGATGAAAATAATAAATATCTGGATTATGACGGATTATTTTTATTCAGTGAGCTGGGTATAGAACCAAATTGGGAGAAAATACGGTATTATATATTGTTAGATGAATTGTTTTAATATGGAAATAAAATATATATTTATTAATTCTGGCGTGTTCCAAAATTTTACTTTTAAACCAACAGCATCCTGCTTGCGCCTAGATGGATATGTAATGGTGCATAAGTTTCTATAACAGCTGCTTTTTAATATAATATTTGGAACTTGCCAGAGGTGTATAAATATTAGTTAGTAAGCATCTTGTCAATATCAGAAAAGTTTATATATAAGTCTTCATATATATTTACCTTTATAATGGAATTAAATGTATAAGGAATATTTAAAAGGTTTCCTTCAAAATAGTTTATAGTTACACTTTTTCTTTGTGGGTCCACAATCCAGTATTCACGGACTCCATAATTTTTGTAGTAATATAATTTACGTATATAATCATCTGCTGGATTGCCAGGAGAAACAATTTCAATTATGAAATCAGGTGCACCATTACAACGTTTTCCATCCAGTTTATTTTTATCACATATAACCATAATGTCTGGTTGTACAATTGTGAGAGGGTTATCGTTTAATTTTACGTCAAATGGTGCTGGAAATACAGAACATCCTCCATTTTTGTTGTAAATATAATTGCGTAATAATACAAGCAGTTCTGTAAGAATTGTCTGGTGGTTTTGCGATGGACTAGCCATATTATAGATTACGCCATCAAATACCTCTGCCCTTGTATTTTCTGGTAAAGTTTCATATTGTTCTAATGTAACAGTTTCAGTTTGTGGTTGTAATAATGGCATGGTAACACTTCCTTCTTTATATATTTTTTATGAGTATAACATAAAGAAAAGAAAAGTTGCAATATAATGTCAAAATAAATAAAAGCAATAAGTAATATATAACTGGTAGAGTTTTATTAGTTAAATGAAAGGAATAAAATAAATGAAACAGTTTAACTGGAAATACTATTTTGTGTTACTGTTATTTGTACCTGTTTTGCTAAAAGTTTTTCTAGAAGCGGAGAACCATATAACATTTTTATGGACATTTATTTTGTTTATGGGATATTTGGCATGGATATTATTTTCAGGGATTATTTTTTATAAATATAATAAAAAGAGAGGATTGCGGAATGGATTTTGTATAAATTATGAATATGAAATGCTGGCAATACATTTTTGGATTGATACGGTTAATAAAGAGCTGGCAGCATTATGTTTGTTAAATCCATTTAAAGTGCAGTATTTTCATTTAGACAGTATTGAGAAAATAGAGCCGGTAGTTTCCTATACTGGAAGAAAGAAGAATTATGCATATGGTGTATATTTTTATATAACAATTAATGGGAAAAGAACCAGTGTAGGTGTTGCATCTTCAGGCAGGGGATGTTTAATCAATATAAATTATATAAACTGTTATTTGGAATATATACAAAATTTTAAAGATGTTATCTGGAATGCAAAATTAATGTAAAAATACCAGCCTTTGTATGTTAATAGTGGACCACTTATTGTCTGATACCAGCCTGTATATATTAATATCTGGCTGGTTAATGGAATAATTTTTTATTATTAAACTAGGAGAATAATATGGATGAAGAAATATTTGAAATTTATAAAAGGAATCTTCCTTTTATTACAAGAAAAAAAGAAATAGTACTGCAGATATTAAGCAATACGCACAATATTATTTTAGAAAAAAGAGAAAAGTCTGGTAAATTAACTGGAATATCTGTTATAAACAGAAACACCTTGCTTTTATTATGTGTGGACGCTGGATACAGGAACCAGGGCATTGGGACAGGACTTTTGGAAAAATCAGAACAGATTGTAAAAAATAATGGATACAAAAAAATAGTGGCTGGAAATGGATATGATTACATTATGCCAGGAGTTCCTACATCCAGGCGTTATTTTGATGCAGAGAATGAAGAACTGTACCAGGAACTTGATGAGAATGCAAGTATTTTTTTTCAAAAACGGGGATATATACATTCGTGGAATTGTAATTGTTTTGATATGAAACTTCTGTTAAAAAATTTTACAAGTGAATGTTTTAAAGTGGGGAATTCTATTGATGGTGTTACATACTGCTGGGCAGAATTAAAGGACATAGAAAAAGTATGTGCCTGTACAGATGATGCATATAAAGAATTTACCTGGTATTACCAGAATAAAGGCTTGTACCAGGAAGACAGCCCTTCAAGGGTACTTGTAGCAGTTATAAATGGAGAAATTATTGGAACTTTAATTATAACAGCTGGAGATGAATGTAAAAAATCAGGAAGCCTTGCTTGCATAACAGTTAAACGTGCATACCAGGGAAGACATATTGGTGTAAATCTTATTTATTTGGCCAATAGTTATTTAAAAGAAAAAAGAATGGAAGAAGCATATATAGGTTATACTTATACAGGCTTAGACCATATGTATGGTTATGCCGGATATAAAATATGTATTTATTATATGATGGCAGAAAAAGAATTGTAAAAGTTGTTATTTACTATAAAAAAATTAAAAATATTAACAGAGCACTGTAGTTGTAGAAATCTTTATAAGTAAGCAGAGAGTGCCGGCTTAAAGGTAGTGCAGATTTTCTGGTTACTGGGAAGAGTATGGATATCTGTGGTATTAAAGGAGAAAGGCATATGCAGTTAAAAGAATATATTCCAAATTATATTGTATTTGATTTAGAAACAACAGGAATTTCCTGTTCCAATGATAAGGTGGTGGAAATATCAGCAATAAAAATTAATAACCATAAGGTAGTTTCTGAATTTACTACTCTTGTAAATCCAGAGTGTACCATTCCTTATAATGCCAGCAGGATAAATGGAATTACTGATGATATGGTAAAGGATGCACCAGTATTTAAAACAGTCCTGGAGAGTTTTCTTAAATATATAGAACAATATGTACTGGTAGGTCATAATATCCATGCTTTTGATATGAAATTTATTTACAGGGATTGTAAACAGTTTTTTGGAAAAATACCAGAAAATGATTATATAGATACATTGAAAATGGCGAGAAAATGCCTGCCACAGCTAGGACACCATAAGCTTACAGACCTTGCAGATTACTATGGTATTCCAACAAAGGGGGCACACAGGGCATTAAATGATTGCTATATGAACCAGAAAGTTTATGAATATCTAGGAAAAGAAACCAGTAAAAATAATTTAGTTGTAAAGAAATGTCCTAAATGTGGAGGGATTATGAAAAAGAGAAATAGTATATATGGAATGTTCTGGGGATGTGGGAATTATCCAGATTGCAGATATACTGAGAATTTGTAATACATATATTATGCAGAAAATTAAAAAAATATATATCAGATAAATAAACAGCTTGTCTGGATATTTAAGGATAACAATGAAAAGGCTTGTATGGCAGAAAAATAAAAATAGTGGAAAAGGCTGTAGGAGATTAAACCTGCAGCCTTTTTATCAAACTAATTATATATGTTTTTTAAGACATTTTTTGTCTGTTTATATTTTATTAGAATATGCTGTGTTTTTTATATCAAGCATTGCGGAAGTATTTACTGATAAAAATGTATCTAACGGTTTTTTAAACAGATTTGTAAAAAATTTCACTACAATTCCAGTAAGAAAGGCAGAAATAATTGTACCTTCCCTTGTTCCAATAATTTTCATATCAAAAAATATAAGTGATAATATTATAGATAGAACTACACATATAATATCAAAAGCAATCTTTATATTGCCAAAATTTTTATTAATAGTACCAGCAATAGCTTTAACAAAAGCTTCTCCTGAATTCATAATAACATCCGCTATTACAGATAAGGAAATTCCAAATCCAAGAATAATTATTCCAATAAAAACTAATGCCAGACGGACAGGATAAATATTTGCTGGAATAATAGATACAAACTTCATACCAAGGTCTGTGAACCAGCCAAATAAAAATGAAAGCGGAATCTGGAGTAGCTGTACAAGCTGGAACTTTCTTCTAAGAATAACAATTTGTCCTAGAATTAATATACAATTCCATATAACCAGCCATGTTCCCAGTGACATATCTGTAAACTTACAACTCATTACATTAGCAACTGATGAAATAGGTGAAACACCAAGCTCCCCATGTTTTGTAAATGCTACTCCTATTGCTGAAAAGAATAAACTTATTATAAATAAAATATATCTTTTTATTAATTCATTTTTGTTCACTGCTGTCACTCCTTTGTTTCATATTTTTACATATTTCTGCAAGCATTCTGGTAAGTGATTCTATGTCCTGTCCTGATAATCCAGATAATGCTTTTTTTTCAATTTGTTCAAATTGTTCCACAATCTGGTTGGCAAGATTTTTTCCTTTATCTGTAAGGTATACATATAAATTCCTGCGGTTGCCTTCTTTGTTTTTACGGATTACCAGTTCCTTGTTTTCCATACCAAGTAATACAGAAGTTAAAGTTGCAGGTTCAATATAACATGCTTCTGCTATTTCTTTTTGTACTGCACCATCATGGAAAAGAAGATATTCAAGTATTTTGGGTTGTCCAGAAGTAAGCTCTGGATTATTAATATTTGAGATTAATGACTTTTGAAATTGCAAGTAATTAGCCATAACCAGATAATGTATAGATTCTTTCATACTTCCTCCTTAATATTAGATATCTAACTATATGATATCTAATTATAATTTATTGAAAGTTTAATGTCAAGAGTGAAATATAATTTTGAGTTTCCTCATTTTTTTAATACACAAGTATCTTGGCTCTGGCAATTCCAAAGTTTTACCAACAGTAGCCGCTTGCGCTTGGATGGGATGCGCAGTGGTGCATAAAGCCTCAAATGCTTAATAGAAACTGTTGTTTCTATTAAGCATTGAGAACAAGGCTTAAGCACCAGCGCTCCCATACAGCTGCTTTTTGGTAAAACATTTGGAATTTGCCAGAGTAATATAATCTTTGTGTAATTTAAAAAAATGGGAAACTTAAGAGTTGCAAGAAATTGACATTAATTAGAAAGAAATATATAATATTTGATAAATAAAAAGTAAAATAATAAATTTATATATCACTTGTTTAATTTTTCAGGAACATAATCAAGCAGTAGTTTTCAGCCTGTAAATTTATATTTTGCTGTTTGGTTTAAAATAACCGTTTTCTGAAAAAAGCTGTAAACTAGTGTAAAATAAATAAAGTTACAGAAAGTGAAGGATTCTATGGTTACAGGAATAATTAAAAATAAAATTGATAAAATCTGGACAGATATATGGGCAGGTGGAATTACTAATCCATTAACTGTAATAGAGCAATTAACATATTTAATGTTTATACGTTCTTTGGATGAAAAAGAGCTTGAAAATGAAGAATTTGAAAATATGACTGGCCAGAAAATGGATAAAATATTTCCTCAGTCAGAAGCAGGGCAGTCTATGCGCTGGAGTAAATTTAAAGAAAAAGATTCACGTGATATTTTTGATATTGTATCACAAAGGGTATTTCCAGCAATAAAAAAAATGAAGTATGGACAGCTGCCAGATTTCAGTGAAACAGGTGAATTAATAGAAATTATAGATAATTGTAATAAAAAAGAAGAAGGAAAAACTGCATTTGCAAGATATATGGAAGGTGCTGCATTTTTAATTCCAACGCCACAGGTATTACAGAAAATTATTACAGGTCTTGATGATTTATATGAACATGATATTTCTGATTTAGATATGCAGGGTGATTTATATGAATATATGTTAGGTAAATTAGCAACAGCAGGACAGAACGGTCAGTTCAGGACACCTAAGCATATAAGGGAAATGATGGTAGAATTACTGGCTCCATCCCCAGATGATTATATTATAGACCCTGCATGTGGTACTGCGGGTTTTTTAGTATCAGCCTCAGAATATATTAGAAGAAAATATGAAGATACTATGACAAGCGGGCAGTGGGAAAATTTTACAAGCACTGCATTTACAGGATTTGATACAGATAATACTATGTTAAGGATTTCTGCAATGAATTTAATGCTTCATTCAATTACTAATCCAGAAATTAAATATAAAGACAGTGTTTCTAAGCAAAACCAGGTAAGCAGTAAATATACAATCTGCCTGGCAAATCCACCATTTAAGGGTACTGTTGATGCAGAAAGTATAAATGATGATTTAAAAGCAGTTACAAATACAAAGAAAACAGAATTATTATTTCTTGCTTTATTTATACGTTTATTAAAAACTGGTGGAAGATGTGCATGTATTGTTCCAGATGGTGTTTTATTTGGAAGCAGTAAAGCCCATAAATCTATTAGAAAAGAACTTGTAGAAAACCACAAACTACAGGCAGTTATTTCTATGCCATCAGGGGTATTTAAACCATATGCAGGTGTTTCAACAGCAGTGCTCGTATTTACCAAAACTGGCGCAGGCGGAACTGATAATGTATGGTTCTATGATATGAAAGCAGATGGATTTACATTGGATGATAAGCGTTCTGAAATATCTGAAAACGATATTCCAGATATTATTGAAAGATTCCATTCTTTGGATAAAGAAACTGGAAGAAAAAGAACTGAACAAAGTTTTCTTGTACCTAAAGAAGAAATTGCTGGAAATGATTATGATTTATCTATAAATAAATATAAAGAAGTAGAATATGTTCCAGTAGAGTATCCACCAACAAGTGAAATACTTGCAGAAATAAAAGAACTATAGAAAAAAATTTCAGATGGGATTGAAGAATTGGAGGGGATGCTGGAGTGAAAGTTACATTAGGAGATTACATAGAAGAATGTTTAAAGGATAGTATAGAAGAATAGAATATTATTTTTTGTTTGCAAAATTTTGAAAACTTGAATATGACAAGAAATAAAAATAATGGAATTAATGTGCTTAGTTAAATATTTTAAATAATTATATAGTTTATAATATAAGGCAATTAAATTTCTAGTTCTAATGGAGGTAATAATATGGATATTAATTATGTAGAACTTGGAAGTATTTGTAAGAAAGGTAGTTCTAATGTAGCTCAAAAAGATTTGTCAGATCATAAAGGAAAGTACCCCATTTATGGAGCTAGTGGCTTTATAATGAATGTAGATTTTGCTCATCAAAATAAACCATATATTGCAGTTGTAAAAGATGGGGCTGGTGTAGGCAGAGTTATGTTACTTCCTGCAAATTCTTCTGTTATAGGAACAATGCAATATATATTACCTAATGATAATGTGGATATTGAT
>VSNJ01000062.1 GCA_009774235.1 Lachnospiraceae bacterium | reverse complement strand
ACCATGCCATCTGCTACCACCACCTTTACTTGTATATCCTGCTCCTGCGCTTCAAACGTTATTGTTACATTGTCACCGTCAACAACTATATCTGTATACCCTACACCTGGGACATCTGCATATACACTTATATTGCTGTTGCTGTCCAGTCCTTCCAGGGTACATGTAATACTTGTTTCTCCTGCCGCAAGTGTAGATATTGCTTCATTCTTGTTTATGGCATTTTTCAGGCATGTATCATTGTCAAGTAGCTGCTTTGTAGCAGGGCTGAAATTATCTGCATGGTTTGTATCTGTTGGTTCTGGTATCCTTACTGTGCCTGAAAATACAGGGTTGTTACTTGTATAATCTTTCATAACACACCCCCCTCTTAAAATACATCATCAAGGTAGAATGTCATCTCCATGTCACCATCCTTGCCTTTGGCTTTAAAATTCTTTATACAGGCAATATCCCCGTTTTCATCATAAAGCCCCACTTCACTTATATCTTCCCCTGCACATTCCTGTTCTTCCAGTGTGCAGCTGTACCTGCATGTGGTGTCTTCTGTAAACTCATAGCCATTAATCTCTTTACGGAAAATTTCACTGGCAAGCCCTGCCTGTCCTTCTTCTGGTGTTATGACACCACCATCTGCATCCACTCCACCATTACCAAATGCCATGCCTGTAATTTTAGGCAGAACAATGGCACCTGCCCTGGCTTTTACCAGGTTTTCCCTGGCTTTTTTTGTAATAATTACATTTTCTGCCACTTGTTAAACCTCCTCTTCTAAATAAAATGCGTTAAGCAGTTTTGAACCGTCAAGCGGTACAGAACCGTCAAGGTAACACAGGTTTCTTTTATATGTTATTGAAATCTCCCCTATATTTTCATGGGTTTCTATTGCTGCTTTAAAGCTCATATTTGTTTTACCAGTCTTGCATCCTGCCTGCCCGTTGCCTGCATGTTCCCAGAAATTTACCCTAGACTGGTATGCTGTACCTGCCTTTATATCCTGCTGCCTGCCATGATACAGGACACCTTTTATTAAAACAGCTGGGACATCTGCAATTACATGTACTGGCATCTCTATCCCACTGTATTTAACCCACGGTACCAGGTTATACCTTCTCCTGGCACACAACAGTACAGAACCATCCAGAAGTCTTGAGCCATCCAGCAGGCCACAGCCCCAGAAATGAAAAAATGTCCTCATTTCCATAATGGGGACATCCATTTTTTCTGGTATATATATATTAAAACTGATAATATATTCAATAGCATCAAGTACAGACCTTTTAGCTTTAACACGCTTTAATATTTCCCTGAATTTATTTAGGGTATCTCTTACAGGGCTTCCATGTACGGAAATTCTAAAATGGAAAGCCTTACCGCCATATTCATACCATGGGACAAATAAGGCAGCTCCAAGAAAAACCTTACTGATAAGCTCTTCAACACCTCTACATGTTCCAGCGAACATATATACTTGGAAAGCACTTTTTAATATTCCTTTCCGTGTTTCTGAATCATACTGGCTTGAATAATAAGGAGCCCTTATTGATGCTGCCATGTAGTCGTAATATTTTTCTGGGATATTATCAAGATTAGTCCATACAGGTATGTTTCTTGCTGCCTCCATAAGTTTTTTTACCTGCTGGTCAAATGCATACCCTAAAGCATAGTTCTCTTCTGTCTGGAAATTGGGAGGCAGTGACATATAAGTTACATCTTTATCGCCTAACTCCATCTATGTATCCTCCAGTCCACAATAAGTAACTGATGTGCCAGAGCATATTGCTATCTGGTTCTGGTTTATTTTAGTAAATGCAGGTGATGTTATTTCCAGTCTTTTAGCACCTGCAACCCTGGCATATCCTGTAAATACATCAGGATTAATGTCACATCCTATGCTTTCATAATTGCCAGATACAAAATCCTGTGCTGCTTCCATTACGGATTTCACAATCGTGCTTTCTGTATCCCTGTTTTCAGTACCTATATAATATTTTACAGATAACTCATAATAAATAACCTCTGGTGGTTTTATTATAATTTTATCAGTATCAGGAAGTCTTTTAAGTCCTTTGAGATAATCCAGGACTTTTTGGCAATAATCTGCATCTGGGACTCTTCCTTCTGATAGCATTACATAAATAATAACTGTCGCTGTCGTATCGTCTGTAATAACATTTACAGAAATAATATCATTGCTGAAATTCTTTGTAAAAAATACATATGCATCTTCTGGACCCGCAGCTGAATATGTAGAAGGAAACATGTAAGTAAGTTCCCTTCTTTCTTCTAGGGTATAATCATCCCTGCCACCAGCAGATGTGTCTATATTTCTTACAGATGATACATTTAAAATGGGTTCTGTCATTATATTTAATTGTCCTGGCATATATTTATTTCCTACACTGCCTTCCTTGGTACAAGTTGCAGAAACTTGTACGGACGCTTCCCCTGCTTTAATGACACAACTGGCATCAGTTGAAAAATATACATCATCACCAGCAGTAACAACTGTTCCAGCAGGAATATGTACATCAAAATCCAATACATCATTTATAGCAAATTCAAGGGTACAGACTGCAGGTTTTAAATTGCTTCCTGAAAATCCTAAAGTAGCTCCCCAGTTTTTTAAAACATCCTCCTCCATATATTTTATAAAGTTTTGTTTAAAAATGTATGACATATACTCATATGCCTGGTATATCTCGCCAGCGATTACATTTAACATAAGGCGTTTAGGATTACCTGGATATAAAAGAGTTTCTTTTCCCGTAATTTCCTCATATTTTTCCTGGTAATCGTCAACCATTTCTTCTTGTAAAAATTCAAGAGTTATGCCAAGGTCTTCAAGAAGGTTTATTTCTGGAAGGCTGTCTAAATCAGAAATACTATTCGCCATCTTCTAAAACCACCTCCGGTTTAATTATGCTGCTATCAGTAATACATGTTATCTCGCTTACGGATGCACGTTCTTCCCACGCTTCAATCTGGTCAACTGCCTGTGTATAATATTCACCATCACCACTTTTATTAAAGTCTGTAAAAGCTTCTGAAGTAATGCCAAAATCACGCATATACGGCATGGAAGCATATGGGGTTGACAGTATAGTGCCAGCACATTCAATAATATCTTCTGCATTTTCATTGCTGCCATTAAATATTATCATGCTACACCTCCTAACCAGGTATTTTTATTACCCATCCTGGGTAAATCTTTTCAGGATTATGTATGGTATCAAAACCTTTTGAAGGAGATTTGTTTGCATTATATATTTTTACGTATTTACTGCCTTTTCCATAATATTTAGCCGCTAAATCCCATAATGTATCCCCTTTTTTTACCACATAAACCTGGTATCCCTTTTTAATCCTGCTGGAATCATCTTTTCCAGATGTACTTTTTCCAGTTTTTTTATTATCTGTTCCAGTATCTTTTATTCCACTTCCAGATGTACTTTTTTTATTTTTCTTCTTTTTGGAACTTATAGTTTTCTTCTTTTTAGAATTACCTTTAACATATGGATACTCTTTAAACGTTACCTGCGCCGCAAAACCTGTCAGTTTTCCATTTTTGTAAAATGCTTTCATATCATTTGAAATATTTGTAATAAGAAATTTAAAACTTCCAACACGCCTTCCGCCAATAAACAACGGAAAGACTTTTGCTTTAAGGTTATAAGAACGCAATTTTAAAAGCATTTTCCATGGTTTAACACCATATTCAGCCATAAAATAGATTGTCATGCCAATTTCGTCAAGGTTTCTTGATGTTACTTCCACAAGTGGTTTCTTGCCATTACGTTTATGTTCTGAAATATTTATAGAGGTATTCCACGTCATCTCATTAAAGGACTGCATCTTTGGTTTTCCTTTTTTACCAGTTTTAGTATAGAATTTAATCTCTCCAAAATGCCCTACCTGGCCCATATAGTGCCTCCTCTCATATTTTTACCCTTCGGAAATTATTACCTTTTTTGCAGATAAGGTTAATACGCCGCTTTTTATATCTGCATTAATATTTATCCCACCTGCTGTTATAGAAAATATGTCATTTTTTGTATCATATCTTAAAAATGTGTTTTCCGAAAACCTCTTATAGTAATCACCTTTAGCAAGACCTTCTGGTGGTATATTTGAAGAATTATAATACCTTCCTATGATAAAACCCTGTTCCCTGTTTTTATACTTCTGGAAAGCTACAAGCACCATATCGCCTGTTTGTGGCATACTATATTCAAAAGACAAAAAAGGCAATGCTGCTTTTACATTGCCATCCATTCCATCAAATACCACATCTGCACATCCGTTTTTATAATCTATAGAAGATATTTTACCTGGCATTATTGCACTTTGCATAAACAACACCAGCCTCTCTAATTAATATTCGTTACGCACTTATGACATTGCAGGAAAGATGTATATTTTTCACTTTTAGAGTGTGTTACCTGGTCAATAAAATAGCGTCCATCAAAGCCACCAAAACCTGATACTTTTACTACATTGCCTGCCTGGTATACAGGGTCTCCCATAAGGTTAAATGAAGCTGTAACAGCATCACGCAAATTCCTGGTAAGCTGTGCTTTTGCTTTTCTTGCAGCGTCATCATGTGAATCTGCAGAACCAGAAATATTCAAAAGCCTTTTGCCTTTTTTTCCAGGAATAATATATTTATATATAATATTTTTTCCATCTTTATCCTGGTACTGGAATTTTACACCATCATATACACATGACACAGACCGTTTAAAATTATATGTATTATCATCACTAAAATCAGAAGGTGTTAAGGTAAAAGCTGCTTTTTTCTTTTCATAGTCTGTCTGGTCATATACCACAAGCTTGTTATTATAGACTTTCATGCACATATCATAATCTGAACATATAGAAAAAGCAAAAGCCATATCAGTTTTCCCGTCTTGTGATATTTCATCCAGTTTTTGGTTTTTTGCACTGAACGCAAGCTTGATATCTGCACACCTGGCGATTTCTTCTAATATTGCTTGTACAGATGTTTTCTTATATGTTTTATTGCGTTCTGTAACATTAAATGAAGAATGTATTGGAATACTAATACCACTTATACTGGCTGTTCCTGGATATCCTTCTGTACTGAACTCATCAATACAGTATCTTCCAATAAAAACCGTCCTGTTATCATTCTGTTTTTTCCAATGCTCCACTTTAATGCTTGCTTTAACAAAATCTGTACTTTTTGGAAACCATTTATTTTTAAACCATTTCATTCCACGGTTCTGTACATCAATAGTAATAGTATCCGCTTCTCCAGATGCATTATCCACAGCGCTAAAAGAAGCCATATCATCTGTTATTGTCATAGTTTTTTTATCATTGTATACCAAAACAACAGAGCTTTTCCTGCTATTCAAAGCTGCCATCATCCTCCCCGTCAGATACACCATCAAGTGCGTCATCTTCTATATTTTCATTGTCACGCCATTCTGGTGCATCTATGTTATCATTGCTGCCAGATATTTCAGGACAAATAATTTCATATCCGTCTTCAAATATAAATGTTTTAAGGTATCTGGGATTCGCCTTATACAGCAGGCTTACATATGATTCATCACCATATACTTTCCATGCTATATAATCCCACATATCACCTTGTTTAGTCCTGTAAACAATACCACCCATACCTGCCCCCTGAATTTATTTACCAAAAGAAGCCCTTTTTTTGCCGTCAAAATATGCGTCCAATATTTTGATAATTTCTGCTTTATTTGATGAAAGAGCCTTATTGATAACATTTTTATCTGCATTTCCTTTAATCGTAATCTGTGGTGAATATGTTATTTTTATACTCCCGCCTGTAGCACTGCTGCCAGAACTCTGGCTCTGGCGGGCTGTAATTAATTTAAAATCTTCATAAACCTGCTTGTCACGTGTAATTGCCGTAGTATTATACAAAGTCATGTCTTCCACTGGTTCCATGCCAAGCATTTTACCTGCATTCTGCCACAAAGATTTTGCCCTGCTTGAACCATTAAGGGGAATTACTGCTTCGTCCCCCTCTTCTGCAAGTATTGAAAATATTGGGTTGGAATAAATACCGCCCCTAGCATTTTTAACGAGTTTTACTGGCTTGCTTGTGTTAGTGTTAACAGGACTTCCTTTACTACTGTTGCTAGTGCTAACAGGTTCTTTTCCAGCAGATTTATAAACACCTTCCCCAGCTTGTATGGCCTGGGCTGACATGCTAAGAGTAATTTGTGTTGACATTGTTCCGTTTAGGCTGTTTTTAAGCGTGTTCATAAGGTTTTCTGTGGCATATGCCACAACACTGCTATTATTATTTATTCCATTAGCTATTTCTTCTGGTATATAAGCACCATTTTCGTTGCATGCGTCAATAATCGTAGACCATCCTTTATTTTCACCGATGGCTTTTCCAAGATATGTGATTGTATCATCCGCTGAACTTGATACTGCTGCCAAGGATTCTGTATCTTTCATCCCGTCTGTCAGACCTTTTATTATTTCTGTACTATCCACGGAATCATTAACAAGACTGCCAGCTTTTAGCTCCATATCTAATTTTTCCAAGGCGGTTTTGGATTTAATTTCCTTTTCTGTCCAGGATGGGGACAGTTTTGGCGCACCTTCTTCTATATTGACTCCTTTGGCTTCCGCAACTGCTATATTTGCCATACCTGAATTAATTGGTGCATCAATGGCGCCAGTAATGTTCTGGTCTATTTTATTTAACAGGATTTTTGTGGCAGCTTCTACAACATCTTTGTCCTGGTCTATCTTACTTATAATCTGTTCTTGTATCCCTGCCCCTCTTTTATTACCAGCTTCTACAACAGCTGACCATGCATCATTTCCAGCTATAATATTGCCAAAATAATCCAATGCATCATCTGTTGAACCGGATACTGCTGCCAAAGCTTCCATATTATTAATTCTCTTCTTGAAAGCTTTAGATGGTTCCATGCCGGAATTTTCCATCTCCAACACAAATTCTTCCATATCAGACTGAATGCCAGTAAAACCAGCATTTAAAAGTTCAGAAAGCCCTTCCCTGCTTATGCCAGACATTTCCACACTATCCATGGAATCATTAACAATATTATCAATAGCCCATTTTATTCCGGCAAACTGTGTCCCTTTGTCCAGCATTTTCTCAAAACCAGATGACATATCTGTTTCTAATTTTTCTATAGCAGGCTTAACTTCTGGATATGCTTGTATAATTGAATCCATGAGGAACTTCTGGTCTTTAAGCATATTTTCAGCTTTGGCGTCATAATAAGCCTGGTTTGTTTCCTGCACGCTTGTTTCATGCTTTTCTTTAACTTTAGCTGTCCTGCTTTTATATTCTTTTTTGGATATATTTCCTTTTTTGTGCTTTTCTTCAAGTTCTTCCAGTTTTAGATTCTTTTGCGCATTGACGTTGGTCACTTCTGAAATGTATGCTTCATCCAGGCCTTCATTCATTTCTTTTGTTTTATCTTTTACATCCTCTGAAAGTACCTTGAATGTTTCTGCATTTAATTCCTTTCCAGAATATTTTAAAGCAAGCTGCTGCCAGCTTGCTTCATTTTCTGCTTCTGTGATAGCAGATGTAATAGTATTTATTTTGCCCAACAGTTTCTGGATAGTTTTATCAGTAGGGATGTCTACACCATTTTCTACTGCTTCACTAATCTTTTTATTTAATTTCTTCTCAAGGATGCCCAGTTCTGCGTCCAGTCCAGCATAAAATGCATCATTTTTTTTAGACATCTTTGAATTTTTTCCAAAAAGTATATCTGTAGCAACTGAAACACTGTATCCCTGGTTATCAATTACATCCTGCGCAGTTTGTATATAATTCTGGATTTCTGCCTTATAACTTTCTTTTTCATCAATATCAAGTTTAAAACCTGCACTTACTTTCCAGCTTATTTTATTGATACTCTTCATACTGGATGCCATATTTTCGATAGCTTCATCTGTTTTGCCGATTGATTCAAGCATTTCTGAAATCTTTACCAGCTTTTTCTTTCCTACTATCTGTTGTGACAGTTCGTCAATGTCTTCCAATGATAGGGAAATATCCCCAAAATGTCCTTCAAGGTCAGACTGTACAAGTTTTTTATGTGTATTGTGGGCATGTACTCCTATTGCAGTAATTGCCCCTGCTGCTAAAGTTATCCCACCAGCTATCAAATTACCTTTGCTAATAGAGCCCAAAGTTAAATTTTCAAGCACACCAGAAATGCCTTTAAGCTGTTTTGATGCTTTGGATACCATTGACATTGAAAAAAATCCTGCGGCAGCAGTTTTTATTGTATCAAAATTATCTACAACACCAGAAGCAAAGTTACCTATAAATCTTCCAGCACCAATTACATTTTCTTCTATATCTTCAAAAACCTGGTGTATTTTTAATTCATTTTCATCTGCAAAACTGGTTATGCCCTCAGAAATATCATTAAATAGACCTGTAAAATCTTGTATTACTTCAACAATTTCCGTTTTGAACGCATCGCCAAATGAAATTTTTGCATCACTTAAAGCAGAGTTCATAATCTGCATTGAACCAGACATTGTTCCAGTGATTTTTGCGTCCATCTCATCAAGAGTGCCTTCTGCATGTGACAGCTTACTGTCCAGGTCATCCCATGCACTTGCCGAGCCATTGGCATCTTCCTTAACACCATCAAGAAGGTATTTCATCTTGGTGTAATACTGGGTACCTGCAATATTCTTTAAAGCCTTTGCCTGCTCTTCCATTGTAAGACCATCAAGACCTTTGTTCATTCTTTTTAAAGCATCTTCAAAGCCTACAAAATTTCCTTTTGCATCAAATATTGATATTTTAAGGGCATTCATCTGCTTTACAGCTTCTTTGTTGGCAGCAATACGTGTAAGCATTGCATTAAGGGTACGTCCGCCTTCACCTGCTTTTGTACCATTATTTGCAAGTATACCAAGTGCAATACCTGCATCTTTTGCATCAATCCCCAGACTTCTTGCAGCACCTCCAGCTCTTATATATCCTTCCATCAACTGCTCTGCTGTCTGGTTGGAAGAGTTCTGCGCCTTAGTTACAAGGTCAAGATATTCTGGCAATTCTGAAACTTCAAGTTTTAATGCACCCATGGAATCTGTAACAAGGTCACTGGTTCTTGCAAGGTCAAGATTCGTTGCTTCTGAAAGTTTAAGTACAGGCATAAGTGCAGAAGTGGATTCATTAACATCCCACCCAGCAAGTGCCATATAGCCAAGTGCTGCAGCACTTTCACTAGCAGTCTTAGTCGTAGCCATACCAGCGTCCCTTGCTGCTTTTTCCATCTGTTCATATTCAGTATTTGTAGCTCCTGCTGTAGCAGCTGTATTAGTAAGTTCCTGCTCAAAATCTGCATATTCTTCTACTGCACTGCTTATTGCACCTGTAATATTAACAGCTGCAAAGGCAGCAGTAATTAACCCTGCTGCCCTTTTTGCTGTAGAGGATATACCAGTAAGTGCATTTTCTGCGTTTTTAAGACTGGAATTATAACTTGGGTCTGTTTTAGCGCCAAGCAAAAATTCTAATGTATACTGTTTTCTTGATGCCATCAGCCCCCACCTCTTTTCCTGTAAACTTCTTTTATTTCATCTGCTGTTTTTAAAAGCATGTCTATTGGCATATTTTTAAAATAACTTATGCTGTTTTGGGTATAAGCAGATAACTGTATTGACAGTTTAGAAAATATTGAAGCCCAGTCAGTACCTGCGTTTATCCAAATAAAAAATAGCCATGCACCGCTCCCACAATTTCCAGCATATCCCTTATATTTAACATATTAAAGAACTCGGCTGGAAGATTTGTAACGTGCATAGCAACATGTTTACAATATGTTATATCAGTAAATTTATTAAGCGGACGGTGTCCAAGCTTTGCAAGTATCCTGTCAAACCTTTCACCATCAACCGTTGTAAGGTCAAGAAGCCCTGATAAATCAATGGATTTAATTTTTTGCTTTTCTACACCATTGTCAAATTCATACTCTTTGAAAAAATTTACCAGTAACCTGTTTCCTTCTTTTTCATCTGTAGCATCTTCTTCATTGTCTGGAACTTCCCTCCCAGCACTTGCCACTTTGTCTGATTCAGCTTCAAGCTCCGCCTGGGCTGCCATTTCCTCATAATTAACTGTTTTTGTTTCTGTTATATCCATATTTTCTTTTTTATGCATAATAAAATCCTTCTTTCCCTTATGGTTAAATAAGTTCTTCAATATTGCTTACAACGTCTTCGCCATTAATTTTATATATACCATTGAACTTGTCTGCTTCTGTAAGAACATCATCCCCAAGCTGGTCTTTGTAATATATAATTTCTTTTTTTATAGAAGCATTGCCAAGCCCACCCTTTACCAGCTTCCCATAGTTTACTTCTTTTGTGAAGCCTTTAATTGTTATAGTCCTGCCTGTATGCGCTCTGGTAAGGGCGTTTGTATTGATAGTTTCCTGTGCTGCTTTTAATATAAGTATTGAATTATCTTTTCTTGCAAGCTCAAGTCCTTCCTTAGAAATGGTACTGAATGGTATCTCTATTTGCGTACTTTTAATCTGTCCAGGTGATGGCGAATCAACTTCTCCAGCCATCCCTGATAAATTTAATGTTTCAGAAGCATATTCAAATGTTGGAAGTGTTATTTCACTTGTTACTGCAATTTTATGCTTTAAATCTACTATATCAATATACATATTAAACCTGTCTATTTTATCTGGTATAATAGGCATTATTCTTCACCTCCTGATAATGCTGCTTCAAGAATTGATGCATCATATTCAAATTCGTTTTCTATGTATTCCATAGGACTGTACGTTGCAAACCTGGTAGAAAACTTTACTTTACCATCAATTATTTTACTGATTGGATTTTTCTTTTTATCAAAAATAATCATTCCTCCAGCAATATGGTCTGGTGTAAGCGAGTTTAAAGTCATGTTAAATGAATCCACTATGCTTTGTATTTTCTTTTGTGTAGCATTGCGCCCAATATTAGGGAAACACTCTATTTTAAACCTGTTTTCCAGATAATTAAGCATTGCTACACTACTAGACCACCTGTCTATAGAGTCTGTTGACTTGGGATAAGCTGTAGAATTATTTCCCCAGGCTTTCCATGTTGGTATTCTTATTGCTGTGTATAATCCAACTGCGTTTAAATAATCATTTGCATCATCTTGTGTAATCCTTACAATTTTACCATCTGCTGTACATATGCCATCAATTAATAAATCATAGTTATCAATGGAATCTGATGGGACATCAGAATTATTTATTGCAACTGATTGCATAAGGGCAGCTGCAAAGCTTGAAAAAGCAAGTACCATGCCATCCGATTTAACCATAGGCCAGCAGGCGTCACACCACCTTGAATAAGGTACTTTATTTTCTCTTACGTCATTAATCTTCTGCAATGTATCTGCACCATTTTCTGTGCAGTCAACATCAAGGACAGCTTTCCCGTTATACATTCCATAAATGTTCTGGACTTTAGCTTCAAGAACTGTTGCGACTGCTGGGTCTGAACTAAATACTGGGGCAAGGACTATAGTGGGTACCAGTCCTGTTTCAGGGTAAACATCATTTATAACTTCAATGCCAGAACGTATCCCCTCCCTGTCAATGCCCCCAATAATATCATCTGCCCCTACACCATCAGGATTAAGCTTAGTATATGCAATATTTATTTTTGATGCTTCGTTTAAAGCACCATCATCCGTAAGTGCAATTACGGGATATCCTTTTGAATTAAAAGAAATAACATAGTCCGTATCCTTTTGGTATTCAGTGCTTCCATCCGACACAACTACTTTATCAAGTAATACCCCTGTATCCTCTATAGTAACCATTTTTTTCTGTATCTGGTATTCCTCACCTGCAACTACCTCTGTATGTGCAGGATTGGATGGGTCAAGTACATTCACCACTATAATTGGAGAAACTGCATGTTTATCAAATGAAGCATATACGCTATGCATAATAGTATATTTCTCTATTTCGTCTGTAAATCCAAGATATGCCTCCACATCTCCCTTTTCTTCCAGTATAATAGGTTTATTAACTGCTTCACCTGGGTTGTCAAGGGTATTTACAGGTGCTGTTCCTATAACAAGCTGTATAATACTGGCACATGCATCTGGCTGTATGCTTTTCGTCTTTTTCCTGTTAGTTTCTATTCTGTGTTTATATCTGCTTCTCATTTACTCTCCTTTCCGTGAACTATGTACTATATATTTTTTGCCACATTCGCAAAAGAAGCAGCTAGTACAGAACCATCTATACTAAGCTGCTTCCTTGCATCAAATGCTTTTTCTACAGGCACAAGCAGACGGCTAAAGTTTTTATCCTCTTCTGCTCTTTTGGCTATCCTTTCAGGAATCCCATCCCTGAAAACAGTATTCTGTTTAATTAACCCTGGTATTGTTGGTCCGAAATACATAACCTGTTTCATATCAAATCCTCCAATCCTTCTTCAACTGGTAATGGCAGTTTCCAGTTAGTAATCAAATCGCCCTCATAATAAGGGTATGGGGCTTCTAAGTTTAAAGCTTTATATGCTTTCTTTTCCATCCTGCAATATCTATCAATAATGCCTTTGGTAATAAAATGCATATATATTTCATTCATAAGGTTTAATATATTTATATTACCTGCCCGTGTTCCATCCACATCCATAATGTTAATAGAAAAATGTATTTCTACATTCCATTCATCCATGCCATCTTCTTCCACAGTTTCTTCATCACCAGTCATAACAACAATGTAATTGCGTAAGTCTTCATCATCCTCGTCTTGCACCAGTGGTATATCATGCTCATATACAGTTATATCTTCAAATGCATTACCATAAAGGGCTTGCAGACCACCAGATGAAAGCATCTCCCTTACTTCTGCTGCAATAGTGCTTACAAGTATAACGTCTGTCATAAATACCTCACTTATTTAATATTAAACTTATTTCATGCCGAATACGTTTTGAAAGCGTTTCTTCGGTTTCTTTGCTAAATTTTTTAATTGTATCTGGATTCTGGATAATCTGTGTAAACGCCGGACCTGAAACACCTTCAATCTTATTAGAACCATCACTTACACGCCTGAATAATGCAATATTCCCACTTTTCTTTGCAATCTGTATAAAAGGTTTCCTTTTTCCTCCTAGTTCCTGCTTACCATGTTTTTTCATAACTTGTGCCTTGTATACTTTTACATTGGGGCGTCCTTCAAAATCAAACTGTATAATTTTGTCATATGGTGATAAGTTCCTGCTTTTTAAAGGCCAGTGTGCAAGGTTTTTATGGCTGTCTTTGTATGTTATTTTTGCATATGGCTTCCTGGCATATGCCTTTGTTATTGTAACCAGGCTGTCTATATCCTTTTGTCTGACAAGATACTTTTCTGCTGTTTCGCTTTTTAAAATCTTTTTTCCTGTTATTGCAGCACGGTTAGCAGCACGTGCCATCACAACATTTGCTTTCTTGGACATATCACCAAGACTTTTTTTAACTTCGGACGTGTCTATACGTACATCCACTATAAACATCCGTTACACCTTAGCCCTTTCCAGAAGCATTTTCCATATACCTTCATATTTTGAAATCGTTACCACATTATATATTTCCTTGTCATATTCAACAATAGAATTAACTGTCAGTTTACGTTTCATGTCAGATTCACGTACAAAAAGAAGGACTGGCTTTTTATGGATTTCATCTTTGTAATTGACTTTTTTATCTTGTCTTTTATCCATATCTTCCAGACCTTCATTATCTACAATAACAGTTATTTCTTCACCTTCAAAAATATGCCTGCTGCCAAAAACATCTTCATCAAAGAATACTTCGTCAATATCCTCTTCCAAATCTTCTTTAAATCCCATAAATCCCTCTCTTTAGATACTTATTGGTTTCATCATGTTTTTATCTGGTTTTCATCTTTGGTATTCTTTGATACAGTTGGTTCTTTAGAAGATTTTTCATCTTCAATATATCCTTCACGCCTTAAAAAAACTTCATCTGCTTTATTAAGTTTTCCAGTAATCTTTTCCCCTGGATTATAAGTTTTTCCAGCCACTGTTAATTTTATTTTTGCAATCATTCAACGCCTCCTACAAATCATATTTTTCACCCTGGTAATTTAAAACCTGTGCTTTTAAATCATCAAGCTTTTGTTCTGTATCAAGACCATTAAGGCCAATAGATTCAGCATATGCTATGACATCTGCTTTTTTCGTCATTGCATTTATTTCATCTTCTGCCTTAAGTTCTGTCTCGGCAAGTGGTTCTGTCTGGCCAGTATGTGTACTTATGCTTTCAGGGCTATCCGTTTGTGGTACTGGTTCATCATTTATGTTGGCTATAAGCCAGCTGTCCCAATCATAGGGATATGGTACTGGACGGGAAAATACCTGTACTTCTGCCGCATTATCCCTTTCTGAACCAACAAATCTTGGGACAATTTTCTCTGCATATGATTTGAACCCGCCTTTTGAATAAAATGTAACCTGTGCATATACTGTTTCACCCATTTTAGGCTGTAAGAAAGCAATAGTCCCAGCTGGGAGCATTGCTTTTTCCTGCCCGTCCAGGTCTTCATAATATTCATCATATGTAAACATAGTCATTACCACACCATTAATATTAATCCTGCCATTACATGCAACACCTTCTGGAAGTTCTGATTGTTTAATATCCCCAAAATCAACCTTTGCCAGGTCATAAAATTCCAGGAAATCTTTATTAGTCATCAAAATCCTTGATACATCATGTGCCATTACAATATCTGTTGCCCTGGTGCCACGCTTGCGCAGTATAGCTGCCATTTTGTAAAATTCCAGGATTTTTTCAGATGCAGACATATCTCCAAATCTTTTTTCAAAATTGTATTTATTTCCAAATTCATTTTCAAAAAATTGCAGATATTTAAGACTGTAATTAATCCCTTTAGCAGCATCATCACCATTGGAATAATGTTTCATAAGGATTTTACCAGTTGTAAGCAGTTCTGTACACATCTGTTCATGTCTTCTGAACACAGATTTCCTTAAATCATCCATGTACTCTGCTTCTAGTTCATTTTCCCTTTGTGCAGGGGTGCGTCCTGATTCTGGCGATTCGCCAAAGGCTTTTTTTTCAAGCTCTTCTGCTGTAATAATCTTTTTAGGTGCAATATATGGGGCATCAATCTCCATTGCACGGTATCCTTCACTTGTAATTGCAATGCCGCCAACCACAGGAACTACAAACGGTGCTATTACCCTTCCTTTTTTCTTTGTTTCGATTAATGCTTTTTCAGAATAATAAACTTTCCCATCTGGAAAATACCTGTTTTTAAAAAACTGTACTACGGGGTACATTTTTTTAATGGCATTTATTAATTTATAGGTTTCTGTTACCATCAGCTGTTACCTCCTGTTTATTTAAGATAAATTCCTTTTGAGCGCAGGTTTTCAATATCAGACGTTTCCAGTTCTATGCCAGAAATACATGCTGATTTCCTGAATGTACCACTTATATATACTGCTGCTGTTATCTCTGTATCCCCATCTTCATAAGGGGTATCTTCTGCGATAATAGCAGCTGCCACACCGCCAGATGCGTGTATAGCATACTTGCTGTCTTTGTAATCTATAACCTGGCCACGCTTTATAATACCTCCACCTTCTGGTGCAGTTACAGACACATTCTTTGCATCCCTTGGATGGGAAAGGTCATATACAAGTTTGTCCTTTTCCATACTATAAACTTCTCTGTTTAACATCATTTCCTGTTACACCTCTTTCCTTTTATTAGCATATGCTGCAAGCTCATCCGCTTCATTGGATACTTCACCGCCCTCTGGCAGTATGCCCACATTATTAACACCTGCTTCTTCTGCATCACTTACAGCATCTGGCATATATGCAGACATTTTTATTTTGTCATCAAGCATTGCCTGGTAAGCAAACTCTTTGGCATCCAGAGGTTTCTCGCCATATTTAGCATTATTTAATGCTTCCTGTGCCACACTTGCTGAAATAGCATCAAGTTCTTTAAGGCGGTTCCTTTCACCTGTTACCCCTTTTGCTTCTGCTTCTTTAAGCAGGCTGCCCAGTTCCTCTTTTAATTCAGGATTTTTTGCTATAGCTTCTTCTAAAGTCATTTTGTTTTCCCCTTCCTTATTTTCTACAGCAGCAGGTACCTGGCCAGCACCAGCTGCATTATTTCCAGTATCCTGCTGCCCCATGCCATCCATAATAACCCTTTTAAGCAATGCTGCTTTATCTTCTGGGACAGCATACGCAAAACTGTTAAACATCCCTGCTACAACGCTTGCAACAGCATTTATAGCAGTCCCTTCTTTACCATCTTTTGTGTCCATGCCTGGCATAAGCCCGTTAATAAACCCTTTTTCGATTGCTTTTGCAGGGGACATATAAGTATCATTGTCCATAAGGTCCTGTATTTCTTCCCTGCTAAGCCCTGTCTTCTTTTCATATACATTAATTAAGCTTTCGTTAATCTCTTTTAAGGCATCAGCACCCATCTGTAAATCCCTGTAGTCACCTGCTGCTTGTGACTGTGAATTATGTATCATAAAAATGGATGCACCAGATGCATATGTTTCATCAGCCCCACATGCAATAACAGTGGCAGCAGAACAGGCAACAATAACATTTGCTGTAACTTTTCCCTGGTACTGTTTAAGGGCAGTATATATTTCAAATGCAGATGCACATAACCCGCCAGGTGAGTTAATTTCTATACATACATCATCACCAGCCGCCTCTTCAAGAGCCGTTTCAATGTCTTTAGGGCAGCAGCAGTCCATTTCTAACCATTTATAAAGCCATGCATAATCATTTGATATTACAGGCCCTTTTACATTAATCTTTACCATCCGTTCCTCCTTCCTGTTTTACAGCTGGCATACATGCAGCTTTCGCTTCTGCCAGCACTGCATTTTCATTTTTAAGTGTCCTTACATTATCATCAAAATCACTGCCATTTAATGCTATACATTCATCCTCATGTGTTGAAAGCCCTTCACTTATCCTGCCAACTGCTGCACTTACTTCCTGTACAGGGTTTAACATGCCTTGTGCTGGTCCATTCCATGTGGTGTTAGTATATGCTTTTTTAACCAGAGGACTGTTAAAATATCCTGGTGCCTTAAGCCTGCCTGTGCTTACAGCTTCATTGAACCATAATACATATACTTCCTGGCAGAAATCATTAATAAACCATTTCCTACGCATACGGAATGCTTTCCACGTTTCATTCAGTGCACCTTTTGAAGCAGAAAAGTTGTTAGTAAATTTCTTTAAAAGGACTTCTGGGGCTACCTCTAACGCTGCCCCTATATGTGAAGCCATGGTAAATGCAAAAGCATCATAACCATTTGAAGGATGCGCTGATTCGACAGAATGGACACTTTCGCCTGTTTTTAAGAAATTAATGGTACCATATCCAAATTCAACTTCATCATCTTTTAAACCATTATCCTGCACTTCCCCTTCTTCATCCGCACCGCTGAAATCTGTAACGCCTTCCCCGTTTTCTGTCTGGACAAATATTGAAAACATTGAATTTATGATTGCTGCCATAATTTCGGCTTCTGTATAACGTGTAAGCTGTTTTAGTGTTTGTATTACAGGTGCTAAAAAAGGAACGCCCCTGTACTGCCCGGCACGTTCCCCGTTAAAGATATGCAATATATTAGGATTACCTGTTTTCTTCCCACGTTTTTCTATGCGTTGCCAGTCATAACCACCTCCGTTATATTCCCCTGGGAACTGTGAACATATATGGTAAGCAATGACTTTTCCACTTTTATTAATTTCTACACCATTCATAATACTGTTACCATTCTTTTTAACAGTATTGAAACCATCATAACTGCCATCATATGAACCTGGTGTACATATCCTGTCTGCTTCTACAAGTTTAATCCTTAGCCTGTATGGCATATCTGGAAGTGCCTTTTCATCATACTTTATGAGTGCAAATTCTTCACCATTTTTTAACCAGTCTGCAAAAGCAATTTGCTGAAGCTCATAGAAATTATTTTGGTCATTATTGTCACATAATGTTGATTCTGCCCATAATGCAAATTCTTTTTTTATCTGCTTTTCAAGCTTTTTAGCTTCTTCCTCGGTTATGCCAAGAAATTCATAATCAATTTTCGGCTTTGGCACAAGCCCAGACCCTACACAGTTGGTTCTTGTACTAGATACAGCTGCTGCCCCAAGCGGGGTATTCATATAAAGGTCTCTACTCCGTTCCCTTAAGGTTTTTCTGTTTTCTTCAATATCCGATTCAGGGGAAAGGCTTGTTGAATTATATTTTTTTGCCCAGCTTCTTTTTCTTGATGCGCCACCATGTGAATACCCACTGTTAGTATGTCCCATATATGATTCAGATATGATATCATCTAACATGCTTCGTTTCGCCCTCAATGCATCATGCTTCATTTCTGATTCTTCAAGACGCATCCTTGCATCAGCTCTCTTTGCAGCAAGACCAGGACTTAATGTTTTTAGCATATTGTTAAATAACCCCATGTACTACCTCCTATTCAAATGGTACCACCCTTACAGAACGCCTTTTAACCGTTCCTCTGTCTTTAATAATGGCAATTTCTTCTTCAAGCTCTTTTATTTTTGCCTGCACCTGTGCAAGGCTTGTACGTGTAAGCTGTTTTGTGCCAATGGAAAATGACTGGCTTCTTAATATTTTTTCTTCTGCCTTGTAATAGGCATTAAGTCTTTTTTGCAAAACATTAAGCCTGTCATTATTTGTACTTTCCATTAAAATTCCATTCCTTTCTGGCATTTTCTTATATTCCTGCCACTGTTTGTACTGGCAGTTTTCTTCATGTAATTAATGCCTGAATTAACTTTTCTTTCCAAGTTATCCCATGAAGGACGTAACAGTTCGCAAACGGCATAATTGTAGTTAAATAAATCAAGTGGCTCATTCCTTACACCACTCTTTTTAACCCATTTCTTTTTAATTACATCCTTTACCTTTTTTTCAATCTGCTTTTCTGAAAGCAGTCCTTTATAATACTCATGTCCATAGCCACGCCCTTCATCAAGAGGAAAATGGCAGTAACCTTCTCCAGTTTCTTTTATAGAAAGCCAGTTTGTTATTGATTCTTTCCCAGCATCAACACCAATAATATTAATTACTGTATGCCCAATAACCTTTTTTCCGCCTTTCCCGTCATCTGCTGTTATATCCACATTAGTTGACTTGTAAAGAAGTGGTATATCTGGCTTGTTTGCATAGCCTTTTAATCCAAACACCCTTACACCAGAAACCTTTGTGCGTTCTTTCATTTTTCTTATCCATTTGTAAACCATGTTAGTATGCTGTCCGCCTGTATCAATGCCTATTCCTGCAATGTTTAATTCCCTGCCATCCTCAAAATAAAATGTTGTCTTTAAGTATTGTTCAAGTTCTTCCCATATCTCACTTTTTGCTGGATTACCATAAATTTCAGTTTTATAAATGCCCCAGTTTTCAAAATATCTTGCCCAGCCTTTTACTTCAACTTCAAACCTGTCATTTTGTACATCAATGGATGCTGTCAGTATAATTACACCATCTGGAATGTCAGCATGATAATATTCTGCCCTTTCCTCAAGTTCCTCTTCGTTAATGGTTTCTTTCGCAAGGCTTTCTTCTTTCCATGATTCGCCAAGGGTAGTATTTATAAATGCTTGGAGTCTTTCTGTGTCGTGAAGTTTTTTATATTCATCCATAGCCGCTTTAAATTCATCAATTATATCCTGCCACTGTACCCAGGGTGAAGCAAGCTCATTAAGATGGAAACTCCTGTGTTTTTTACGTTCTGGATGTGCTGCAATCCATTTATGCTCTGATTCTTTCCAGTCCATTTCAGAAATTTCTTCGCCGCATCCTTCACAGCACATTGACACATTTTCAAATACAACCCTCTGAAAATCATATGGCTGCCAATGTCCACAGCTTGGACACATCACACACCATTCTTCCATGGTACCTTCAAGATATTCTTTTTCAATCCTGCTTTTACCAGCAATAGTAGGGGTAGAAGTCTTAATATACTTTTTGTTCCAAAATGTAGTGGCTCTTTTTTCTGCAAGCACTACAGGGTCTCCTTCACCGCCGGCAGATGCAGGATAACGGTCCACTTCATCCATCCAGACAATCCTTATAGGCATTGAAGACAGAGAAGCAGGTGAATTAGCGCCAGAAACTACAATATAACCACCTGTATACTGTTTGAATAGTATAGTATTGTCTGAATCCTTCGCCTTTGCTGGTGCAATCTTTTCACTAAGCGGAGGCACTTCCCTTATCATTGGTGCAAGCCTTGTTTTTGAAAACTTTTCTCCAAGTGTCAGTGTCGGTAGAACCATAAGCTGTGTTGATGGCTCATGTTCTATGTAATAGCCAATTCCACAAAGTATTATGGTAGTCTTTCCTACCTGTGATGAAGACATTACTGTAACACTTCTTACATGCAGGTCTGTGATAGCATCATGAGGTAAGCACAGTCTGCCATCAGCTTCGGCAGAACCATACTCCCTCCAGAACCGTACTTACACCTCTCGAT
>VSNJ01000061.1 GCA_009774235.1 Lachnospiraceae bacterium | reverse complement strand
GTACTTGAAAGTGATAAGGCCAGTCTTGAAAAAATGTATATTGTATATCATCAGTTTAAACGGTTTTCTTTAAAAGACAAGCTGTATGTGGTGATAAAAACAATAATATGTTATATGAATTATATGACAGATGTTATAATGGATTTTTAGAAAGTTCTGGAACAGAATTGGCAAGAATACCATTGGAAAAGAGAAATCCTAATCTGGTAATGATAATGACAGTACAATTTCTTGATGATATACATGCTCCAACTAAGTCAATTATTGAAAGAATAAAGGCATTAAGAGCACTTGGCAAAAATGTTATTCTTATAAATACCACAGAGTTTTGTTTGATGAATGGATATCTCCCGACATATAAGATGGATGTGGCAAATTTTTATGAAGAATATAATGATATTAGTGAAATTAGAGTTGGGGATGAAAATATACCATTCCTGCAAATACCAGATGATTTGCCAGTACAATATAGGTTACAGGTACTTGTACAAATTATTAATAAATTAAAACCGTATTATATATTGTCTATAGGTACAGGGAGTATACTTGCAGATTTATGTGGGAATATGGTGCCTTGTGCATCTATGTCCGTTGTATTTTCATCTCTTCCATGTACCAAAAATAAAATGAAAATACTTGGCAGGAAGCTTAGTACAGAAGAGAAAGACATTTATAAAAAAGAAGATATAATAGAAAGCAGATTTACATTTGAATTAAAACCGCATACTAAGAAATTTTCACGTAAGGAACAAGGTATAACAGAAGATAAATTTGTACTTGTAGTAGTTGGGACAAGACTTGATTATGATATTACAGATGAATTTATGGAAATGCTAGAGAAAGTTTGTGAGAATGGATGTTATGTAATATTTGCTGGTATTATGGATAATTATAATGGGTTAATAGATAAGTATCCTGTTGTGGCAGATAATTCATTATTTGTGGGTTATTTTAAAGATATTATGGCACTTATGGATATATGTGATTTATATGTTAATCCGGACAGGTCTGGTGGTGGATTTTCAGTTATAGAAGCATTTTCTATAGGAAAACCAGGAGTATATTTAAAGAAGGGTGATGTATATACTGCTGGCGGGGAAGATTTTGCTGTTGGTACTTTTGATGATATGGCAGAACAAATTATAAAATATAAAAAAGACAAGGAATATTATAATAGTATGTCCGCTGTTGCAAAAGACAGGGCAAGGCTTATGACATCTTCAACGGAGGCAATGGCAGATTTAGACAGGCAGATTTGCCAAAGAATAGAAGAAAAATACTGGTAAAGTATATGTATAGTATGGGTGGGAATTTTCAAAATGGAGGTAAATATTTTGAGTGAGGTAAGCAGGGTATCTTATAACCAAGTTATATATTGTTATGTTGAAGAACAAAATGCTTCATTAGATGAATTTATATTAAAATATGATGAGAGCAGTATTATACATATTGTCACATCTGTTGTCGAAAGCTGTGAAGGCCAGCTTTTATATTGTCTTTGTGATATATTAACTAATTATATAGAAGCAACTAAAGAACAGGATAGTGGTTTCTGGTTTATAACAGATGTAAAAGGTCTCTATAATATCGTAAAAAAGTTGTTTTCTGATTTATTTGAAGAGATTGTATATATTGACCAAGGGAATAATGTAGACTTTGATAAAGGACTGGAAATAGAACAGTTAGCTAATTATTTTATAAATATACAAAGAAGTAAACTTAATGCTTCTTTTATGAGGAAATTATGGAATTTAAAAAGTAATGGAAGTATAGAGAATTTTGTGCGGTTTTTATATGAGCTAGGTGATTTTAGCATAGAGAAAGAACAAATTTTAGCAAAGTTATGGTGCTGCTTCTGTGAAATTCTTGTATATGAAATTAAATGTAGTAATTATGTAGATGCAGATTTTAATTATAGACTTGCTGTGTATTCAATACTTATGATACTTGGTAAGAAGGTAGATTATACAAATGCATATTTGAATGAGGTATTAGGAAATAGTGGTACTGAATCTGGAAACCTGTATTTTGTATGGAACCAGTGTAAACGTATGTCACTTAAAAAACTTGCTGGATTTGATAATGAATCAAGCTTGTTATGTGATGAATTATATAAGAAGTCTTATGATTGCTTTGAAAAGGAATTGAAAGAATATTTTGTAAAAATACCATTAGAAGAAAGGGACAAAAACCTGGTTATAATATCAACAATACAGTTTTTAGATGAAACACATGCCCCAACGAGAACTGTTATGGAAAGAGCAAAAGCGTTAAAACATCTGGGTAAAACAGTTGTTATAATAAATACAGCTGAACAGTATACTATGACAGGTTATTTACCAATGTATGGCACAATTTTTGGCAATGTACTTGAGAAATATAACAATATATATGAACTGAAAATTGGAAATGACAGGTTTCCATTTATACAAATGCCAGAACAATCTCCTATACAATACAGGATGGAGATTATGATAAAACTTTTGCAAAAATACAAGCCTTATTATATATTATCAATTGGTACAGGAAGCATGTTAGCAGATTTGTGTGGGAATATAGTCCCATGTGCCTCAATGGCGCTTGCATTTTCAACCTTTCCTAAAACTATGAACAAAATGAAGATATTGGGAAGGAATTTATATAAGGAAGAGAAAAGCCTTTATATAGAGGATGATATAATAGAAAGCAGGTTTACATTTGAATTAAAACCACAGAAAGGGATCTTTTCACGTGAATACAAAGGGCTGCCAGAGGACAGGTTTATACTTGTGGTGGTTGGTATCCGTCTTGAATTTGAAGTTACAGATGCTTTTATGGATATGCTTGAAGAAGTATGTAGCCAAGGATGTTATGTAGTATTTGCAGGAATAATGGATAATTATAATAAATTAATGGAAAGTTATCCAGTAGTATCTGCCAATTCATCATTTATAGGATATTGTAATGATATGCTTGCATTAATGGATATTTGTGATTTATATGTAAACCCTGAAAGGCTTGGAGGCGGCTTTTCTATTATAGAGGCGTTTGTAAAAGGAAAGCCTGGTGTATATTTAAAATCAGGAGATGTCTATACAGCAGGCGGGGAAAGCTTTGCAGTAGACAGTTTTAAGGATATGTCAGAACAAATTCTGAAATATAAGGAAGATAAAGACTATTATAACAGCATGTCAGCAGTTGCAAGGGAGAGGGCAAAGCTTATGACATCATCAGAGGAAGCCATAGCTGATATAGACAGGCAGATTTGTGAGAGAGTTGAAAAGAAATACTGGTAAAGATAAGCTGGGATAAAGGTTAGAAAGAAATATGGACAAAAGATACTTTTGCAGACTGACAGCATGTGTTATAGTGATTATAACATGAAAAAGGATAATATATGGAAGATACAAAAATACAATGGCATCCTGGTTTTGTTGCGGCAATGGATATGGAGTTCAAAGAAGACAGGGAAAAGCTTGAACTTGAAAGTGAACATAACCTGAACAAGAAACCCTTGGAAATAGACCTGCTTGTAATTAAGAAAGAGAAGGATTCAGAAATACATAATGAAATAGGCAGGATATTCAGGGGACATAATATAATGGAGTATAAATCACCAAAGGACCAGCTGGATATTGATACATTTTATAAAGTTTCAGGATATGCAAGCCTTTATAAATCATATGGGAAAACTGTTGATGGTATAAAAGCAGAAGATGTCACAATATCATTGTTAAGGGAAGCAAAACCAAGGGAGCTTTTTAATTATTTTAAGACCAATAATGTAAAAGTGGAGATGCCATATAAAGGGATATACTATATACAAGGGATATCCCCTTTTCCAGCCCAGGTAATTGTTATAAAGGAACTTGGACAGGAAGAGCACATGTGGATTAAAGCATTAACAGACAAAATGAAGAAAACAGACCTGGAAAACCTTATAGAAAAGTCAGGAGAGCTTTGTGATGAATATGACAGGAAGCTTGTGGAATCAATACTTGAAGTAACCTTAAATGCAAATATTGGTTTAATTGAAGAGTTAAGGGGTGATGCCAAAATGGGCGAGATGATGTTAAAAATAATGCAGCCAGTAATACTTGAAATAGAGAAAAAGGCGGAAATAAGAGGCAAGAAGGCTGGAATAGAAGAGGGACGAAAAACCGGTATGGAAGAGGGACGAAAAACCGGTATGGAAGAGGGCAAAAAAACTGGCATTCAAGAGGGTAAAATAATTGGTGCCATAGAGATTTTACGTAATTTTAAAAGTAATGATGATGTAAAGAAAATAATAATGGAAAAGTACCACCTTACAGAAAGTGATGTGGAAAAGTACCTGTAGCCATAAAAAACCACCAGGATATATATTTTATACCTAGTTTTCCAGTTAAAAACAGACATTTTCAAATTGGAGTAAAATAGTTTGCCAGAAATAGATGAAATTTATTTGCACAATCTTAGCGTGCCTGCGGAGCCAGATACCCTTGGGGCATATTTGCTAAAAATAAGCCAGGTCATGCCCCGCCAGCTCTGCTGAGGGATATTTGGCTATAGGCAGATGGGATATATTGTTATATGGAAGGGGAAAAAGAATGTGTTAGAGAAATTCGTATTAAAATATAATGAAAACAATATTATACATATGGTTATCTCTGTTATTGAAAGTTGTGAAAAAAGATTTTTATATTGTCTTTATGGTATAATAGCTTTTATGGCATTTATTGCTGTACTATCACAACATAAATATTGTGACAGTGCAATTATTAATAGTAAAATACAAAGTACAGCCATTAAGGATAATGATAGTGCAGCCATTAAGGACAGTTACAGCTCTGAGAGCTGTTTTCTAGATGTGAGTGTTGGTTTTGGTGAAAAGGTGGTGATACCAGACCCTGCCAAAACAGATGGAAAGGTTTCTATTTCATTGTTTAGTAAGAAGGATGTTAAAAAAATCTGTGATGCTGGCAAATGGTATAAAAAAAATGGGGATTTGTACCTTGGGACAGATTTGTCTTTTGCTGGTTTTGACAGACCTGTTTTTGTAAGCTCCTATGCAGTAGGGAATATAACAGAGAAATCTGGCAAGGTATCATATATATCTAAAAAAACAAATAAAGGCATTAAGAAAAAGAAAGTACAGGGAAGCTGTCTTGTACTTTTTGTGACAACAAAACTGGAAAAGTATGAGAAGTACGATGAAAGTTATTTTGTAATTCTTGATTATAAGAATGGTGTTTCTTATAAGAAAAAGACAACTTTCTATTTACCTTCATTATATTCAAGGTGGGTGAGATTATCTGTGGCTGATGTGACAGGTGACGGAGTGCAGGAACTACTTGTGTCTTGTTTGTGCAATAAATCTATTGAGTTTGGGTTATATAACGCTGATGTGGATAAACATAATATAGAAGAAATTTATGCAACATATAGTGACTGGGAAAAAAACTTGTGGGAACCTGGATGGGATTTTATAGACCGCCTGGAGTTTAAAGGAAAGTTAAAAGATAATTACAAAGCAGAATTAATGCTTCCATGTATTGGGTATTCTAAAACTATTTCTGTTATTAAAGATGGTGGGTATAGGGAGAAATCACTTCATAAGAAAATAGATGAATGGGGCTGTATTAATCCTGTGGGAATGTGGAAGAAAAATGGCAAACTCCGTAAAAAATGGGCAAAAAAACATGGGAAGGTTTTCCTGTATACTTTAGATGATATTTCATACCCAAAAGACAAAGATGGCAATATACAGATAGAATTTGTAAGAGCAATAAGTATAGGACACCGTTCAGTAGATATTGGTAATATGCATATATATATGCAGTATGATAAAGATATAGAAAAATTAGTTGTAAAAAATGCAAAATATTCAGATTATAAAAAATCAAAAAAAGAATGGAAAGAAGCCAGGAAAAAATATGGAGGTTTTAATTAGGCTGAATAGATGGCAAGTGTAATAAATTTTGGTGCAGCATAGGACAGCAGGTATGTAAAAAGAGGAGATAAGACAGGAACAATTTATAAATTTGTAATAATGAAGTGTTTGTAAGCATTATAACTCTGGAAATTAACATCAGACCCTGGTTTTTGGGAAAAGTATTGGCAAGATAATTAATAAAAATTAAAAACAAAAGCAGGAAACTATATTATAGTTTCCTGCTTTGCTGTATATAAATAACTGCCCTATCTAATTAATAGGAAAACGGCGTAATCATAAAAGAGCCCTGGCAAAGTTTATTATTAAAATCATTGCCATAAATAAATATATTAATATAAATTTTTACCATTTATAAACTTTTGTTTTTCTTTCAATAGGGTCAAGTTTGGCAATCTGTGGGTCATCATAATATGAATCATTCATTACATGTGTTGTAGAAATTTCTTCAAATACCGCCCCTGTCCTTGATGTAAATGCATGCTTTGTACCACGCAGCACTGTCTGGATATCTCCAGGTTTTAATTCTACAACTGTTCCATCTATTTCTACCTGGAGGTCACCATAGAGAAGCTGGAATGTTTCTTCTTTGATTTCATGCATATGTACAGGGTGCTTCTGGCCTGGAAGCACAGCTATAAGTTTTTTACAGTATTCACGGTTTACAATGCTTATTATAATAGCACCGAACTGCCTGAAATGTTTCATTCCATAATGGTGTGACAATTCTGCTTCAAAGTTGTCTCCGAGATAGATTTTTGCTTCATACAACATACCTTTTACATCATGTATTACACTTCTTGCAAGATTAGCATTAGTAATAGGTCTTTTTTCATGCAGCTCTTCTTTAGCCTTGTATGCTTTGCTAGTTACTACACCTTCATAGAATTCACCACTTGTCATCTGGCGGTCATGGTTTGGCATTGCAAAGAATACATCTTCCCTTGTAAGTTCTTGCCCTTCTTCTACATCATGTTTAAGGTATACACCTCTCATAAGAGAATTTAATGAATCTATTTCTTCCTGGCTTATGTAACGTTCAGTTTCTTTTTTCATTTTGCACATTTCTTTTGCCTGAAGGACAGAACTGACCCATTTGTCTGCCTGTTCAGGATTCATTGAATATGCATTTAATTTAATTGTTTCTGTAGGAAGCCCCACATGACGTTCTAATATTTTAGCGCCTTTAGCAACTGCCATCATAGGAATAATATTATCATCTGGGTCTTCATGTCCTGAATATCCTATTACATTGTCTGGATAACGGCGTTTTAATTTATCTATAAAATCGAGCTGTAATCTTTCGATTGGTGCTGGGTATTCTGCTATACAATGCATAAATGCAAATTCACATTTCTTATGTGTAAAATAGTTATACAGCTTGTCTATATCAGATATAGTTCTTCCTCCAACAGATATAATTATTGGTTTATGTGTATATGCAACTTTTTCAAGTAATGGCCAGTCAAGTGAGCTGCAGCTGGCAACCTTAATTATGCTAAGTCCCTGGTCCATACACCAGTCTACACCATCTTCATCAAAAGGTGTACTTATAGGAATCATGCCTTCATTACGTATTTCTGCTACAAGTTCGCTGAACTGGTCATATGTAAGCCTTGTACTTTCAAATCTTGGGATATGGTTTACATCTTTACGTCCTCTATAGTCTGGATGGATAAAATTATCAAGATTACGGTACTGTAATTTTACTGCCGCTTTTATATTGTATTTTCTTGCAATCTTACTCATTTCATGGATTATATCTTTACCATGCTCAACATCTCCCTGATGGCTGTTTGCCATTTCAAATATAAATAAATCATCAAATATCCTGCTCATTACAAATCCTCCGTAATATCTTTTAAATGTCCCTATATTATATAGGATACTTTTTTATTAATATAAAATTATTATAATCCGGAAAAGGATATAAAAGGCTGGAGGTATTTTTATCTCCCAATAGTAATTATTGTGCCTTTTAATATTTTAACATATTTAATATAATTCTGCGATATATAAGTTATAGTTTGCCAGAAAATACCTGGAAGAATAAATTAAAGCTGGCTGTTATTTCCTTTTTCAATAAGGTATTGTTCAGCAGCCTTGAATTCTTCTTCAGTATCAATATCAAAGTTCTCATCCATATCATAGCCAGCAATTTTTTTACCAGACATAGAGTGTTCTTTTAAGATAATATCTGCCCTTACAACATCAATACATGCATTCTGGTAATAAATCTTTGGAAGCTGCTGGCGTGGCATATTATAACATTCTGGAATATCAGTCATAACAGGATGTAACATATTTGCTTCATCTTTAAACCACATTTTATACGCCACTTCTTTTGCTGGTGCTATACACCGCATAGAATCAACATCAGGGTGGTCTTTCATATACTGGACCATATTTTCAATATCACTTATCCTGCGTATAGGATAAGTAGGACGGAGCTGTACTACAAGTTCTGGAGAGTATCCTTCAGACTGTTTTAAGAATTCAAGCGCATGGACAAATACATCTATATCAAGGGCTGTGTCTGTTGCATATTGTGCTGGTCTTATAAATGGGGTTTCTGCGCCATATTTTCTTGCTATCTCTGCATATTCTTCACTGTCTGTACTTACAATTACTCTGTCTATACAAGCCGCCTGCTTTGCATGTCCAATAGAATATGCAATCATAGGTTTTCCATTTATTAATCTTATATTTTTGTTTTTTACACTCTTTGAACCGCTCCGTGCGGGTATAATTGCGAGTACATCACCCATATAATGCCCCTTTTCTTATAGAATTAATATAATGATATAACCTCTAAAGGATATCACAAAATCTGTTAAATATCAACAATTTTTAAATATCAAATAGTTTATGGATATCATGGAAATTGATATATAAAGTATTATAAATAGTAATTATAATTTTAAAACTAAAAGAAGTACTACATATAGACAAGATGGATAGCTGCATTTTCCCATACATAACATGGATAAGTAAAGCAAATTACTAATATAATCTTAAAAGCAATTTTCAAATATCCCTTTTATGTAATAAAAATATAATTTTATATTTTGTCTTGTGTAAAATAGAATAATGCTTTATAATAACTATGGCGGAGATGTAGAAAATGTACAAATACGTTGTAAAAAGGGTACTGGCAGTTTTTGGTTAAAAAAAATTTAATATATTGCTTAAGGATAAAAGAAAAGTTGCCGATATACTTTTTAGTTTTCACAACAGTACCTCATAATTATATATTATATGGTATTTAGAGATATTAATTTATTGATGAAAATATAAGATACATAGAACCAGATTAGTAAGGAACATATTTTATAAAAGCATTAGTATAATTATTTTACATTATAATACCTCATAATACAAGATATGAGTATATTTTTAGAATAGTGTATATATTGCATTTTTACATATGTGGGTATATTATTATATGCCAGTTCAAGTATACCAGGTTTTTGATAAGTAAGTTATTATAATATATTTATGTTATTATTACCTCATAATATATATTAAGAAGTAAAAAGTGGCATTTTTAGTTGTTAATTATGCAGTATGTGTTTTGATACAGATATTATGGATGTTTATAAAGAGTTTATGGAGGAGAGGAAAATGAAGATAGCAGACTGGCTTAAATACTGGGGGCAGCTGTTCCTTCTGCCAGTATACTGGATATCATTCTTTATGCCAAAGAATAAGGGGTTGTGGCTTTTTGGAAGCAGTTTTGGTAAACGTTTTGCAGATAATCCAAGATATTTATATTTATATGCATGCAGGCACAAGAACAGGTTTGGAATCCAGCCTGTATGGATTACCCATGACAAAAAGATAGCATCTTTTTTAATGGGTAATGGTTATGAATCATACTATTATCATTCGGTTAAGGGTATATGGCTTGCATTACGTGCAAAGGTGTACTTTTTTGATAATTATTCAAAGGATATTAATTTTTGGCAGAGTGGTGGTGCAGTGAAAATAAATCTGTGGCATGGGATAGGTAATAAGAGAATTAATTATGACAATAAGTTTGATAAAGTAAGGCATCCTAAGAATTTGTGGGAAAAATGGAAATATTTCCCAAGAAGGTTGTCAGATGAAAAGCCTTCACATTATATTCTTGCGTCTTCAAAAGAAATGGCAGTTATATTTTCAAGAGCATTTAATGTTGACATAAGCCATGTAATTATAGATGGGTATCCACGTAATGATGCTCTATATGAAAGTGGTAAAAATATGGTGCTTTATACAAAAAAAGAAAAAGACGCTGTTATGCAGTTATCAGAAGTAAAAAGAGCTGGCAAGAAGATTATTTTGTATATGCCTACATTCAGGCAGTCAGAAAAAAAGTTTTTTAGATGTATGGACTTAAAGGAATTTAATAGTTTCCTGGAGAGGAATAACTTTGTTTTCTATACAAAACTGCATCCTAAGTCAGAGCTTGCAGCAAAGTTTAAGAAACTTTCATACTCATGTATTACCAATATCAGTCCAGAAGTGGATACATACTGTCTGCTTGGTATGGCAGACATGCTTGTAACAGATTATTCTTCGGTATATACAGATTTTCTGCTTTTGGACAAACCAACAGTATTTTTTACATATGACCTGGAAGAATACAGCAGGTACACAAGGGACTGTTATTTTGAATATGATATTTATATGCCAGAGAGCCGTGCTTATACAATGGATGAACTTATGGAAGGAATAATAGAAGCTTTTTCAAGACAAGATATTACAGCAAAGTATAAAGAAAAGCGCAGGGAGTTGTGTACCAGGATGTGGAAATATACAGATGGGAGAAGTTGTGAAAGGATATTAAGGAAAGCTTCAAGGCTTATAAGAAAGCCTGGAAAGAAATAAGGAGGGCAGAACCATCCATGAAAAAACAAGAGGCAATAATGGGTAATGTATACGCATTAGTATTGGCTGGAGGGTCAGGACAAAGAATGGGCAATATTGAAAAACCAAAACAGTTTATAAGCCTCTGTGGCAAGCCGGTTATTATACATACAGTTGAAAAATTTTGTATGTATACAGGTTTTGAGAAAATAATTGTATTAGTTCCAGGACAATGGTTACAGCATACATGCAGTCTTTTAAAGAAATATATACCTTGGCATGAAAACAGGGTTGAAGTGGCTGAGGGAGGGGATACAAGGAATGAAACCCTGATGAATGGTATACGTTACATAAAGGAAGCAGACAGGCTTGACAGCAGCACAGTTATTGTTACACATGACGCTGTCCGTCCGTTTGTTACAATGAGGATTATAGAAGATAATGTTGCGGCAGCTAGAGAATATGGTGCATGTGATACAGTTATCCCAGCAACAGACACAATTGTTACAGGTGATGGGAATAACAATGCCAGGGATATCCCAGACCGCCGTTATATGTACCAGGGGCAGACTCCGCAGTCATTTAATGCTTTGATGCTGTGGGAGCTTTACCATTCGCTTAATGCAGATGAAAAACAGGTTTTAACAGATGCTGCAAAGATATGTACTATGAAAGGCCAGGCTGTAAGGTTGGTGCAGGGTGAGGTTTCAAATATGAAGCTTACATATCCATATGATTTGGAAGTGGCAAAGGCAATGCTTGGCATGGGAGGAAATGGAAGTGCTTAACAAAGTATACAGACTGGCAGGGATAAAACGTTTTGAAGCTTGTTTCCAAGATAATGAGATTTATAGTGACACAGTAGTTGTCCGTCCTGATTTCCTGTCAATATGTAAGGCAGACCAAAGATATTACCAAGGAAAACGGCCAGCAGAAACAATGCGCAGTAAACTTCCAATGGCATTGGTGCATGAAGGGATAGGGCATGTTGTATATTCTGCTTCTGGAAAGGTAAAAGAAGGACAACATGTAGTAATGATGCCTAATATTCCTGGGAAAAATGATGGCATAACAGCAGAGAACTATCGTACAGACAGTCTTTTCCGTTCAAGTAGTTTTGATGGTTATACACAGGAACTGGTATATATGCCAGAAGAGCGTGTAATGGCATTGCCAGAAACACTGGATAGCTATGTGGCATCATTTACTGAACTGGTTTCTGTAAGTTTCCATGCAGTAAAACGTCTGGCAGGGTTTTCCCACCAGAGAAAAGGGCATATTGCAGTCTGGGGTGATGGCAACCTGGGGTATATAACCACATTGTTAATAAAAAAGATGCTGCCAGGTACATATGTTACTGTATGTGGTGCTAGTGAAGAGAAACTGGACCGTTTTACTTTTGCAGACCAGGTGCTGCTTACAGACAGTATACCAGGTGGGTTTAAAACTGACCATGCAGTTGAATGTGTAGGAGGAAATTATGCAGAGGATGCTATCGGGCAGATTATACAGTATATTTGTCCGGAGGGCACAGTGGCATTGATGGGGGTTTCTGAGTTTCCTCCAAAGATTAATACAAGAATGGTACTTGAAAAAGGGTTACGTATTTTTGGAAGCAGCAGGAGCGGCAGGGAGGATTTTGAAGGGGTACTTAAAATATACCAGGAAGACTGCAGTATCCCTGCATATCTTGGAAGCCTTGTAAACAACGTTATAGAGGCTAGTGGTGTTGCAGATATTACAGATGCATTTGAGGAAGATGCAAAGACCAGGATAGGAAAAACAGTTATCAGATGGAGGGCTTAAGGCAGATATAATAAAGTACATACAGAATAAAGGAGGGTAGTATGGAAAGTTTAAATTCAGTTATGGAATATGATTTAGTAAGTTTTGATATTTTTGATACTTTGCTGTTCAGGACAACAGCCACGCCATCTGGTGTGTTTGAGAAAACATGGGAAGCAGCAGGAAATTTAAAGCTTACAGATATTTCACCACAGGAATTTGCAAAGCTCCGTATAGAAATGGAGAGAAGGGCACGCAATAAAAAGAAAACAAGGGAAGTGAATCTGGAAGAAATTTACCAGGAGTGTCCTGTTTGTATTGCCAGTGATATTACAAAACTGCAGGAACTTGAAATAGAAACTGAAAGAGAATGTTGTTATGTAAATGGTTTTATTTATGGTTATGTGCGTAGTCTGCATGAAGCAGATAAAAAAGTAGTTCTTATATCTGATATGTACCTTAGTAGCAGAGCAGTAAAGTATATCCTTAAAGCTAATGGCATTGACATATCTGTCTTTGATGGTGTTTTTATTTCAAACGAGGAAGAGTGTGGCAAACAAGACGGAAGCCTGTTTGATGTCCTGTTTAGTAAATTTCCCGGAATAAGACATGAAAAAATGTTGCATATTGGTGATAACAGGAATTCTGACTATGTGCAGGCTGTTAAAAAGGGTATGTCAGCAGTCCATTATGATGCTATACCTGATAAGTTAAACAGTATATATGATTATGAAAGGATACGTCATAATGTGCCACAGCCTGGGATACTGTCTTTAAGGAAGTCGCTTGTTTATAATAACTCTGGCAGGTTTAAAGAAGGAATACAAAGGAACGCATACGAAACAGGTGCTTCAGTAGTGGGACCATTTCTAGTAATGTTTACCAGCCATGTTTGCAGCAGGCTTAAAGAACTTGGAATAAAGAGTATATATCCGTTAATGCGTGAAGGGTATATACTTGGAAAATTGCTTGAAGCAGAGGCTGCATACAGGAGAATGGACTTGGAAGTACATCCTTTGTATATATCAAGGAAAGTTACATATATCCCTTCTATAGAAAAAATAAACCGTGAAGAAATAGAAAACATGATTGGTGCCAGAAACCTGACAGTGGAGGAGTCAGTAAAACTTATGGGACTGGACTGGCAGTGGTTCAGTGATGTAAGTAATTATGCTGGAATGCGGTGGAAAGACAGCCATAAGGTTATGAAGAATGGTATTACATTAAAAGAGTATCTGGTTGGCAGATTTTTAGAAGAAGACAATATAAAGGTATCAGAAAGGTACATAAAGGAACAGAGGGGATACCTTGTAAGATATTTAAAACATGAGATTGGTGATTTTAACAATGCAGCGACAATTGACATAGGGTATTTTGGCCGTATACAGATGTGGATGGAAAAAGCACTTTCACTTGAAGGAATAAAATGCAAGATGAAACATTTCCTGGCAGTTGGTGTTACAGGTGACAAAGTATATGATGGCATGGATTTTGAAGGGTATTATGGGACATTTGCAGAGAATGGTGATTTAATACCTGTAATACACCGTACAGCAGACCTGCTTGAGAAATTTATATCATCTACAGAAGGAAGCACTATTGGCTACAAGGAAAATTTAATGGAAGGAAAAATTGAACCTGTAAAGGATAAGGAGGTTGCAAATTCTGAGGTGGTCAAGGCATCGTTCCAAGGGATACTTGATTTCCAAAAAGCATTCCATTGTTTTGCAAAAAGAAAACCAGCTGCAGCAGCAGATGCATTAGAAAGACGCAGGGAAACATTGATGTTAATGCACCGCCTGGTGGACATGCCAAGATTATGTGAGGCAGAACTTGCAATGAGCATGGAAGCCGACACTAATTTTGGGACAATGTACAGGAAACAGGTAATTACAGATGAAAACATGAGCCTGCTTCGTGAAAAGGGAAAAGACTTCATTGATAAATGTAATGTAAGTTATACATACCAGGATAATAACATTGTATGGCCAAAAGGTGTGGTGACACTTGCAGATGAGTATTATTATGTACGCCGGGCATTAAAAAACAGTGCAGGAAATGAAATAGCAAAATCTATGCAGGAAGTAGTTGAAAAAGTACAATCTGATGGTGTAAGTGAAATTGCGCTTTATGGTGCTGGTGAAAATGGAAGGCAGTTTTATTTTATATGTGGGTTATACAACATAAATGTAAATTGTTTTATTGACAGGAAAGAGTCACTTTGGGGAACAAGAAAAGAAGGTATAGAAGTAATGGGGCTCAGGGAGGCTATGGACAGGGGAAATGATGTATATATAGTAACATCACTGTTTTCTATCAGCGAGATAAGTGCTTTTATAAAAGAGAACTATAAAGGTACTGGAAGGTGTCCAGTTATATATTCTGTATGATACAGGGCAGGAAACAGTTTAATATTTATTATTTAGAAGAGGTAAGTTGTTTATGGATATATCAGATATATACGTTAAATATTTTTCGAGAAAATATACTGTTATCTGCAGTCTGGTAGAACATATTTTATCAGAAGATAAAAAGATTGCAGTATGGGGTGCTGGTGCAAGAGGAAAGGCATTCCTGTACACATTTGATCCTGGAAATGAAAAAATATATTGTGCATTTGATATAGATGAAAAACGTTGGAATACCAAACTTCCAACAGGACATGTAATAATGGATTACAAAGAACATCCAGTTAATTATATTTTTGTAATGAATTCTATTAATGAAGTTGATGTAAGGGAAACTTTAATAAATGAAGGCATAAATGCAGAAGTTATAAATATTGACAATATTATACTGGGTGATCTTGGAATGGAAGAAATTATAAGTGGCAGAAAAAATAAATTAAGCAAAGAAAGGGAAAACAGGATAGCTGCTGTATGTATTTTATACAATCCAGGAAATGAAGTAATAGATAATATTAAATCGTATATAAAAGATGTAGAAATAGTTTATGTATATGATAATTCAGAAATACAAAATTTATCACTTAAAACAGAACTGGAAAAGATAAACAATGTTATATATATATCATCTGGTGTAAATGATGGTATAGCAAAAGCTGTTAATATAACAGGCAGGATAGCTTTGGAAGCAGATATGGACTGGCTGGTTACATTTGACCAGGACAGTTATGCAGAAGAAGGTATGCTTAGACAGATGAAAGAGTATGCAGACAGTAATATGTGCAGTAGTGATATAGGAATAATATCTCCATCATACAGTTACAATAGCAGTGAAGTTCATGGGAATTATAACATAGATTACAGCTTTTTTGATAAGGTCATGCAGAGTGGTGCAATGAATAACCTAAGGATAATGGAGGCAACAGGTGGTTATGATGAGAATCTGTTTATAGACCAGGTAGATTATGAATATTGTATCCGTATAAGGCTGGCAGGATATAAGATTGTAAAAGTAAACAATGCATTGCTTAGGCATAATACATATGATGCGGAAGTTGAAATTAAACATATTGATGGTTATAAGATATATATTAATAAATATTCTGACAGCAGATATTATTATATATACAGAAATAATAAATATCTGGCTAAAAAGTATAAGGGTGTAGATGATATTTATACTTTGGAATGTGAAAAAAATATCAGGAGCATAATAGAAAATATGAAATATGAACATGATATTAATAATAAAAAAAGGATACTTGAAATAGCAGAAAGAGATTATATAAGTGGTATTATGGGAAAATGCAAATAAGTATTATCTGTATATAAATAAGTTTACAAGTATAGTTTTTATGGATATATGATGGAAGGAAAAATAAAAATATGAAACCTAAGTGTATTATATTTGGTGCATCAAAGACAGGAAAATCAGCATACCGTTTATTACAAAAAGAGTATGAAATTATAGGTTTTTCGGATAATGATTCTTCTAAATGGGGAAAAGAATTTTGTGGTGTAAATATATATCCGCCAAAAGATTTATTAAAAGTCTTTGGTGCTGAAATTATTATTGCAAGTGTATGGTATTTTGCTATTTCCCAGCAACTTTATAATATTGGAATTGAAAATACAAAAGTATTTTTTTTAATAGGTGATGCTTTTAGTGAAACAGGTTCACAGTATAAGCTTTATAAAATAAATGGTAAATACTTATTTGAAAACTCAGTTTATAATCCAGAAGAAATAAAAAAAATCCAGCATGATTTTAAAAATAACTATGACAATTTGGATGGTTCCAGGTATTCATTTATAGATATTAATGGATCAAGGAAGAAAGTTTTATTTTGTGCTTATTTATTTCCACCAGCAGGCGGGGCAGGAGTACAGCGTTCTTTGAAATTTGTTAAGTATTTAAGAAAATACGGATATGAACCTATTGTCCTGACTGTAGGGAATAGTGATAAAAAAATGATTGAAGATTTAAGCTTTAACCAGGAAATAAGAGATGATATTAAAGTTATACGTATAGATAATGAAGTATTTCTGCCTGAGTTTTTATCTGATAAAGAACAACAGGAAATATACAATTTATATGCTGGTGTTGTATGTTCAAAAGAGTGGATGGATAAATATGTTGATATAATACATAGCAAAGATGCAAGGTTAATTCCAGATAACCGTATAATATGGGTAAATGAATGTTTGAAATATATTGGACAAATTATAGATATAAACAAAATAGATATTGTATATACAACAGGAGTTCCTTTTAGTTCATATATTCTGGGATATTATTTAAAAAAGAAATATGGTATAAGATGGGTGCAGGATTATAGGGATCCATGGACGTGTAATGATTATTATTTTAGGGAATTTTATTTTAATGATATGAAATATACCAAAGAACTTCAGGAAAAACTGGAGATGGAATTAGTACAATATTCAGATGCCATAATACATGCATCTGAAGGATGGATTGAAGAATTCAGTATACTTTACCAGATACCTTTAGAAAAAAATTATTGTATTACTAATGGATATGATGAATTGGATTTTTGTAATATAAAGATAAAAGAAAAACAAGAAAAATTCTGTTTATGTTATAACGGAGGATTCCGTGATGAAAGGGTTTCTGTAACATTAATAAAGGTTATTACAAAATTGATAAATACAGGCAAAATAAAAAAGGATAAGATTAAATGGATATTTAATGGATACATAGATGACAGGATAAAACAAAAATTTAGCCAGGAAGACCATTTTAATATTATTCAGTATAATGGTTATTTAAACCATATAGATAGTATTGAGACTGCTATGAATTCGGATTTGTTAGTTCTGTTTGGATATAGAGATTCTGGTGCTGGAATAATTTATACAGGAAAACTTTTTGAATATTTAAGGATGCACCGTCCTGTTATTGCATTTTCAGGAGGTGGTGGTGTCATAGAAAAAGTATTAAATAAAACAGGATGTGGACGTAATTTTGAATATGATGATAATGAAGAAAATATAGAAGATTATATTTTTAATTTATATCAATTATGGGAAAATGATGGTGACAGAGGTCTTATATTAAATGAAGAGGAAATTGTGAAATACAACAGGGAATACGAAACAGGAGTTCTGGCATCTGTATTTGACAGCTTGCTGGCAGAAAATATATAAAATGTATATATTTGGGGAGTGTTTGTTTAATGAAAAATAAGTTGTTAGGAAAAATTAAAAATAAGAATATTACTGTAGGAGTAATAGGGCTTGGTTATGTAGGGCTTCCACTAGCAGTCGAAAAAGCAAAGGCTGGTTTTAAAACAACAGGTTTTGATATACAAAAAGAAAAAGTAAGTATGGTTAATGCTGGTAAAAATTATATTGGTGATGTGGTTGACAGTGACCTGTCACAACTGGTTAAAACTGGTATGTTAAAAGCAACCAATGATTTTGGTTTTATAAAGGATATAGATTTTATAGCAATATGTGTTCCTACACCATTGGACAGACACCAGCAGCCAGATATTACTTATGTAAAACAGTCTGTTGAAGAAATTGCCAGGCATATGACAAAAGATACAGTTGTTGTGCTTGAATCAACTACTTATCCTGGGACGACAGAAGAGTTAGTGAAATATATTTTGGAGGATGTCTCAGGACTGGAATGTGGAAAAGATTTTTATCTTGCATTTTCACCAGAAAGAGTTGATCCTGGCAATAGGATTTATAAAACAAGCAATACACCAAAAGTTATTGGTGGTATAGGAAAAGATGCTACTGAAGTTGCTGCTGCAATGTACAGGGCAGTTTTAAATGGTGAAGTCCTGGAAGTGTCTTCGCCTGCAGTGGCAGAGATGGAAAAGATACTAGAGAATACATATAGAAACGTAAATATTGCACTGGTAAATGAACTTGCAATGCTTTGTGAAAAAATGGGTATAAATGTCTGGGAAGTTATAGAAGCGGCAAAAACAAAACCATATGGTTTCCAGGCATTTTATCCAGGTCCTGGGCTTGGAGGGCATTGTATTCCACTTGATCCATATTATTTATCATGGAAAGCACGGGAATTTGGATTTCATACATCTATGATAGAAAGTTCTATGATGATTAATGACAGGATGCCTGCATATTGTGTGGAGAGGACAAGTAAAATTTTGAATAAAAGCAAAAAAGCTTTAAATGGTTCAAATATATTAGTGCTTGGGATTGCATATAAACAAGATATAGATGATTACAGGGAAAGCCCTGCTATAAGTGTAATTGAAGAATTGGAAAATAATTTTGCAAAAGTAGATTTTTATGACCCATATATAAAAGAGTATAAAAAAAATGGCAGGATTAACAAAGGACTCAGTGAAATTAATGGAAGTATTATACAATTATATGATTTGATAATGATAACTACAGCACATACTAATGTTGATTATGCCATGGTACAAGAAAATGCAAAAGTAATTTTTGATACTAAAAATGTTACAAAAAATCTGGATGTAAGAGAAAACATAGAAATTTTATAATTGCAGGATTTTTATTAACAAATAGATTATTTCAGGTATCCAATAATATAGAAAGAGTAGTTTTATATTATACATAAATAATCTTAAATATATTATATGAAAATTGGAGAATAATATATGCAAAAGGAAAAAATTGTATTATGGGGAGCATGCAGCCGTACAGATAAAGTGATTAAAAGTATTGATAATAATTTATATGAAATATTAGCAATAGTAGATAATGATATACAAAAAACAGGTGGTACATTTCATGGTATTCCAATAAAAGAAACAGGATATTTAGATAATATACATTTTGATAAACTTATATTATGTTTAGGAGAAAAGGGTACTTTGAATGTAAAAGAACAGCTGCATGGAAAGGGGTATAATATTGAAACAATGAATTATTTTATAAAGAAGCAGCTAGAAGATATTTATAAAAATTCAGATGATAAGGAAATTAAGGATATAATGTATTATCTTAAAAAACATGATTTAGATGTATTTAATTATGTTTATACAGATAAGTATAAAGAATTAAAGGCCGAATGTGAATATGATACTAGCTGTAAATTGTTTTATATATTACATAATGGTAAAAAAATGTATATGAAACGTTCATTGGATACAAAAGAAAAGTCAATAGAATATTATAGATATATTTGTATGGAACAAGATGAATTGTCGCCACACCGGTATTTAGTTGATGGATATAATGTGGAAAAAGGTATGTGTGTTATGGATATAGGTGCTGCAGAAGGGAATTTTTCCTTGGATGTAGTTGATAAAGCAAGAAAAATATATATAGCAGAATGTGACCCAGAATGGTTAGAGGCGCTTGGTTATACATTTAAAGATTATCCAGATAAAGTTGAAATTATAAATAAATATGTGTCAGACCATGTGTCAGACCATACAACAACTATAGACAGTATACTTTCAGGAAAAGTAATAAATTATATAAAAATGGATGTTGAAGGAAGTGAAACTGAAGTTTTAGATGGAGCTTCTGTTACATTAAAAAGTAACCATAATTTAATATGTGCAGTATGTGCATACCACAGGCATGGAGATGAAAAAAAGATATCTGATAAGTTACATGAATATGGAATGTTTGTAGAACCATCAAGTGGTTATATGTGCTTTTTATGTGATGTAAATACATATATAAATCCCGAATTTAGAAGAGGAATTATAAGAGGCAAATATAATTAGTGTTAATTATAGGAGAAAAAATGAAATATGCATTAATAGGATGCGGAAGGATTTCTGCAAACCATATAAAAGCAGCTAAAGACAATAATCTTGAAATAACAGCAGTATGTGATGTCCTCCCTGG
>VSNJ01000060.1 GCA_009774235.1 Lachnospiraceae bacterium | reverse complement strand
ATATAATGTAGAAAATGATTAATAAAAAATTTAAAATTATTGATTATAACTATTGACTTTTAAACAATAGATGAATATAATAAGGATATAATATTAGAAGGGGGATGATAATAGTGAAAGAAAAATACTTACTTGATATAAAAAATGCAATGTTTTGGCATTTTAGTTCATCAGAAATTAAAGATACACTTGAAGAATTAAATACACATTTTGAATCTGCCTTTTATAATGGTTTATCAGAAGAAGAGATTATTAATGGATATGGCAGACCTAAAATTGTAGCAAAAGAATTAAGGGCTGAGGTTGATTTAATTGAAAGGAAAAGAAAACGGTTAGCCATTACAAAAGGAATATTATTTATTGTATTTGTATTTGCAATGTTCATTCCTTTTTCTGTTTTTTCATTAGATATAGCTTTGGATATTTTGGTTGTTTTTAGTACATTTTTAATTTGGTTTCTATCTGGAAATAATTGTGTAGCGGGTATTTTATTAAAAACAAAAGAAAAAAGCCATGATTATTTAAAAAGCCAGATTGTTGTTTTTTTATTTGTTATTTTTTTACATTTGTGCTCACTTGTTATAATACCATATGCAATTAGTAGAGGATATAATTCTTTTTTTGTACAAAATATTAATTTTCTTATATATTTTATAATAGTTTCTTTATTGCTTATAACAATTTTTTTCTTTAGAAAAATGTTACAAGGTAATTTATACATGTTTTTTGTTATAATACAAAATATTTCTGTAATATCAGGATTGTTTATGTATGTCAGATTTTTAAAAAATATTGAAACAATAGAAAATATACAATTTATATTTACTTCATATTTTATTTGTCTGCCAGTTTTATTTATTTATTGGTTATATATTTATAAAAGTGAAAGAGGTAATAAAATTGGATGCACAGATTAAAAAGGGGATTTTAGAAATGTGCTTATTGTATAAGTTATCGGAAAAGGATTATTATGGATATAGTTTAATGAGGGAGATGAAGATAATATTTCCAGAAGTTAACGATAGTACTTTTTATGCAGTGTTAAGGAGGTTAAAAAATGAGGGGGCTGCAGATATGTATTATGGAAAGGAATCAGGAGGACCTAAAAGGAAATATTATAAGATAACAGAATATGGTTTAAAAGTTTTGGAAAAATATATATGTGACTGGAACAAGTTAAAGGAAATAGTTGCACAATTGGGAATATAATATTATTTTTCTGTAACAATAAGAATTAGTGAAAGTGGTAATAATATTTAACTATAGTGCGTTGTAAGTAATATTGTTTATTATATGCTTAAGAAACAGAGAGAAACGGCACATGATGTGTTGTCTTTCTCTGTTTCTTAGTTATTTTATCCAATTATATTTTCCAAATGTGATAAATAAAGACTTTGTATTTCTGGAATTCCGCCAAGCCCCTGTGTTATAACTATAACATTATATCCAAGGTTGTAAAGCCTGTTTTTCCATGAATTTTCTTTATTGCCAGCCATATCATTGTGGGCGTGGTCACCAGCAGTTACCATAAATGGTATAAGTGTTATATTTTTGTATGAGTGTTCTTTTAATATATTTAATGTGCTGTCAAAATCAGGAAATCCTTCTACTGTTGAAACAAATACATTTGAAAATCCTTTTTGGTTTAATGTGTACTGGAACTGGCTGTAACATTTATTGGCAGAATGTCCGCTGCCATGTCCCATAAGTATAATAGCGCTGTCACTACTGGTGTTGTTAAATCCATACTGGTGGTTAAGTATATCAGCAGTTAGTTCAAAATCTTTATCAGAAGATAAGAGTGGCATTGCAGTTTTTATAATATTAAATTTATCTTTATATTTACCAGCAGCATCAAGTATTTTATTATATTCTTCGCCAGGAATTATATGGGTTGGCTGTATATAGATGTTATCTATGCCATCTTCTGATATTTTCTGGAGTGCCTGGTTAACATCAGGTACAAAAAAACCTTCATTTTCATGTATGCATTTTTGTACAATTTTACTTGTATATGCTTTGTATACTGAAAAGTTTCTATAGGCTGATGATATTGTATTTTCTATTTGCTCCAATGAAAGTTTTCTTGCTTCTTTATATGTAGTTCCAAAGCTTACTACTAAAATTCCATTTTTCATAACTAGCCTCTTTTCTAGTGGAAGTGTTGTTTGTATTATAAGGATAAATGTTCTCTGTATTATAAAATTATAACATATATAACAAGGCATTACATATTGCTGCTGCTATATTACTACCTCCTTTGCGTCCTCTGGATATTATGCAGGGGATATCTGTCTGTATTATAAGTTCTTTTGCTTGTACTACATTAACAAAACCTACAGGTACACCAATTACAAGTCCAGGATTAATAATTCCCTCTTTATAAAGCTCGTATATACGTATAAGTGCAGTAGGTGCATTGCCTGTTACAAATATAACAGGTTCTTTAATATCTGCTGCTTTGTCTATACAAGCGGCAGAACGTGTGGTATTATTTTGCTTTGCAGCAAGTGCAACATCTTTATCATCTATAAAATTATAAATTTTACAATTATAATTGTATAATGCCTTTTTATTTATACCTGAAAATGCCATTTTTGTATCAGTAACGATACATGCACCGTTTTTTAATAAGCTTAAAGCCTGTGTTATTACATTTTCTGAAAAATATAAGTTCTGGGCATATTCAAAATCGGCAGAGGCATGTATTGCACGTTTAATAACAGGAGCGTGTTCTTTATTTAGTGTTATGCCAAGCTGCACAAGTTCTTGTGAGATTATTTCCATGCTTCTATTTTCTATTTCAGAGGGAGTTATATTTTCTAATTGGATTTTCATATATTTACCTCATCTTATTTATAAGTATTTATTTTTTTAATATTACTTTACAACTCTTATATAGTAATTTTCTGCATACAAGAAATCTTTTTTAATGTTATCATATGCTAAATAAAAAATAAAGTATTTATCTTATTTTTAGTAATGTAAATTTATTTTTCAATACCAGTACGTGCAGTAATATTTTTATCAAATGGATGTTTGATTTTTTTTATATCAGATATATAATCTGCAATATTAAGTAAATCTTGTGAGGGATTACGGCCAGTAAGTACAATTTCTAAATTACCAGGCTTATTTTCCAGGAAATTTATAAGTTTTTTATGCGGAATTAAACCGGCATTATCTGCTGCAATTATTTCATCAAGTATAAGCATTCCATAATTATTATTAACTAACGTATTAACTGATTTTTCAAAAAGGCTATTATAATGTATCCTGGCTTTTTCTTTTATTTCAGGTGTCATTGAACGTGTAAACCCAAAATAGCTGCCTGATGGAAGAAAGGTAATGTTTTCAATTTGTTTTAATATATTAATTTCGCTTGAGTCATCATTTTTAAGAAACTGGGTAAATAAAACTTTTCCTCCGCTTCCGGCATAGCGTATGCTTAGCCCGGTGGCAGCAGTAGTTTTGCCTTTACCAGTTCCAGTATAAATATGGATTAATCCTTTCATATTGCCTCCAGTCCGTTCTGGTATTAAGGAAAGTATATTGTAACTACCATAATATATATATCTCTGAAAGTCAAGAAATAGTCTGGTATATTACAAAAACAAAGGACAGTTTTTATATATTATGTATAATGAGGTTTAATATTACGTATTGCCACATTTTATTTATCAGGGGACAAGAAATCCCTTCTAGCTGCCAAGCAACGTATGGAACAAACTGGCGGTATTGTACATGTTTGCCAGAGGTGGATGATAATTAAGTTATGGGATGGTTTTAAAAAAAATTAATGGAAGTTAGCGTGTGTTTGTGGTAAAATAATAATATTGTACAATTAAACAAAACCGGATATAGGAGGGAAAATTATATGAAAAACAAAGATAACAGATTTGTAATTGTACTGAAAGAAGGTAATTCGTTAAAAGATGAAGGGCTTAGGCAAATATTAGTTGATAAAGAAACGGGTGTTAATTATCTTGCATTAAAAAGTGGATATGGTCTTGGAATAACTCCAATGTTAGATAAAGATGGGAAACCAATTGTTACTGAAATAGAAGATTAAACAGGAACTGAGGTATAAAGCTTATACGGATAATGATTTTCATCCGGCCAGCGGGAACTTGTAACAGGTATATAGTTATATAATATAAAAGATATTGGAAGGTTTTTATATGGCATATAGAATTATGATACAGGGTACTATGTCAAATGTAGGTAAAAGCCTGCTGGTGGCAGGGCTTGCCCGTATATTTGCAAAGGATGGTTATAAAACTGCGCCTTTTAAATCACAAAATATGGCACTTAATTCATTTATAACACATGATGGTCTTGAAATGGGGCGTGCACAGGTAGTGCAGGCAGAAGCGGCAGGTATTGTGCCAGAGGTTTATATGAACCCTGTATTATTAAAACCTGTTAATGAGATGGGGTCACAGGTTATTGTTAATGGAAAGCCAGTATGTAATATGAAGGCAAAGGATTATTTTAAATATAAGATAAAACTTGTGCCTGGTATTATGGAGGCTTTTAATTATCTTGACAAGAAATTTGATATTGTAGTTATTGAGGGGGCTGGAAGTCCTGCAGAAATTAATCTTAAGGATAATGATATTGTAAATATGGGGCTTGCGGAAATGACAGATTCCCCTGTGCTACTTGCCGGGGATATTGACAGGGGAGGTGTGTTTGCACAGCTTTATGGGACTATTGCGCTTCTTGAAGATAAAGAACGTGAACGGATAAAGGGTCTTCTGGTAAATAAGTTCAGGGGGGATAAGTCTATACTTGCCCCTGGTATTAAGATGCTTGAGGACAAATGTGGCAAGCCCGTTTTTGGTGTAGTCCCATATATAAATGTGGATATAGAGGATGAAGACAGTCTTGCAGGAAGACTGTCTGCTTGTAAAACTGCTGGAATTATAGATATTGTTGTAATAAGGCTTCCAAAGATTTCTAATTTCACTGATTTTAATGTTTTTGAAAGTTTTGAAGGTGTGTCACTTAGATATGTGGACAGGCTGGAAGATTTAAAAGAACCAGACATGGTATTTATACCAGGTAGTAAAAATACTATAAAAGACCTTATATGGATGCGCCAGAATGGTATTGAGGCGGCAATAAAGAAAGTAAATTCAAAGGGATGTGTAGTGTTTGGCATATGCGGGGGATACCAGATGCTTGGTAATACAATTAGTGACCCATATAATATGGAAGAAGGTGGTTCAGTACAAGGTCTTGGATTTATAGACATGGATACTGTATTTGGAAGAGAAAAACATACTGTGCAGGTTAGCGGATGCTTTGGCAGTATAGAGGGCATATTTGCTGGACTTTCCGGAAAAGAGTATAAGGGGTATGAAATACATATGGGACAGCCGCCAGATGGTAAAATGGACAATCCTTGTATTAATATCCAGGCTTGCCAGGATAATATATATGCTTCATATGTACATGGGCTTTTTGACAATACAGATATAGCTTATACTATTATAAAAGCACTTGCAGACAGGAAAGGTGCAGATACTAGTAATATATATAATTTTGATTACAGCAGTTATAAAGAGAAACAATATGATATACTTGCAGAAACAATAAGGGAAAATGTAGATATTGACAGGATTTATAATATTATGGGCGTAAAATAGAAAGTTATTTTTAACTGGGAATGTCCGTTTTTATGAGGTGTATATGGATAAAGAAGAGCTGTTTAATATTAAGATACAAGGGCTTTGTATAGAAGCATATAATGCAGCACAGGCACATTGGGATGGTATTGCAAAGCCTTTAGACGGGCTTGGTGCATTTGAAGATATAGTTAAAAAGATTGCTGGTATTACTGGCAGTGCAGATGTTGGCACTGGCAAAAAAGCAGTTGTTGTAATGTGTGCAGATAATGGGATTATTGATGAAGGGGTAAGCCAGTCGGGGAATGAAGTAACTTCTATTGTATCTGCAAATATGGCAAAGGGTATTGCAAGTGTATGCCGTATGTCACATATTGCGGGAGCAGATGTCTTGCCTGTAGATATAGGGATTAAAGATAATATAGAAGAGGATGGGCTTATTATAAAGAAAGTTGCTAATGGAACTGCAAATTTTGCAAAAGAGCCTGCTATGACAGAAGATATGCTTATAAAGTCAATACATACGGGTATAGATATTGTAAAGGATTGTAAAGATAAAGGATACAATATAATTGCTACAGGTGAAATGGGAATTGGAAATACTACTACAAGCAGTGCCATTGTTAGTGTAATGCTTGGTATTCCAGCCAGCAGAGTGGCAGGGAGAGGTGCAGGCCTGGACAGTGAGGGTGTTAAAAGGAAAATTATAGTAATAGAATCAGCAATTAAAAAATATGGGCTGGATAAAGGTACACAAAAGCAAAGTGTAAGAAATATACAGGAAAATACTTTTAATACACTCAGGTGTCTTGGAGGGCTTGATATAGCGGGGCTTACAGGGGTATTTATAGGAGGTGCGCTGTATCATATACCTGTTATACTTGACGGGCTTATTTCTGCAGCTGCAGCACTTGCAGCAGACAGGATTGTGCCAGGCTGCCGTAATTATATGCTTGCGTCGCATGTGGGAAAAGAGCCTGCATGCAATTTTATATTAGAAGAGCTTGGGCTTGAACCTGTAATTAATGCAAGGCTTGCATTAGGCGAGGGGACAGGGGCTGTGCTTTTATTTCCAATGCTTGATATGGCACTTGAAGTATACAGGGAAAATACAACTTTTAATGATATTAATGTAATACAATATGAAAGGTTTACAGATATATGATGGTTACAGTTATTGGTGAAAGTGGCAGTGGGAAATCGGAATATGCAGAAAACCTTATTATGGAACTGGCTGGTGGCAGTACCAATAGTGAGAAGATGTACTATATTGCTACAATGAAACCATTTGGGAAAGCTGCAATGGAACGTATAAAACGCCACCTTGAGCTTCGTAAAGGAAAGGGGTTTACCACTATTGAATGTTATAAAAATATAGAAAATTGTGGATTAAAGAAAGGAGGCAATGTGCTTCTTGAATGTATGTCAAACCTTATTGCAAATGAGTTGTTTGATAATAATAACATAGATAAGGAAGATGTATATTATAAAGTGTGTTCAGGTATAGATAAACTTAATGATACTGTGGCTAATCTTGTAGTAGTGACAAATGATGTTTTTGAAGATGGGATTATATATGATAAAGAGACAATGGAATATATAGAACTTCTGGGCAGGGTGAACAGATACCTGGCAGGGATTAGTAGTAAGGTAATAGAGGTTATATATTCATGTCCGCTTACAATTTCTTAGAAATATCAAAAGAATTTTAAATATATAACAGAACAAGGTGTATATAAATGTCAATATTAAAAGCTTGTATAATAGCATTTGGGACATATTCAAAATTTCCAGTGCCTTATTTTGAATGGAAAGAAAAAGATATGAAATACTCAATATGTTTTTTCCCTTTTGTTGGTGTGCTGCTTGGGGCTGCTGAATGGCTTTGGTTCTGGATTTGTGTTAATTATGGAATGGGAAGCCTTTTTAAAGCGGCAGGGGCAGTTATTATAAATATCCTGGTTACAGGGGGTATACATATTGACGGGTATATGGATACAATGGATGCATTACATTCATACCAGCCAGTTGAAAAGAAACTGGAGATTTTAAAAGATGCACATATTGGTGCATTTGCAGTTATTATGTTGTCAGTACTTCTTCTGGCATATATTGGAGCACTGCCTGGGATAGATTTTAATAATGTTCCTTTATTTGCAAGTACATTTGTATTTTCAAGAATTCTCAGCGGATTATCAGTTGTACTGTTTAAAGGGGCAAAAAAGGGTGGTATGCTTTATGCATTTTCGTCATCAGCACAGAAAAAAGTTGTATGTATTTCACTTGTTATGGAATTTTTATTTATGGCAGCAGGGACAATCTGGATTTATAAAATAAAAGCAGTTTTTGTAATTGTTGCTATGCTTATTGTCTTTATATATTACAGATATAAATCATATAAAGAATTTGGAGGTATCACTGGTGACCTTGCAGGATGGTTTTTATGTCTTAGTGAAATGGTAGCAGTTATATTGTGTGTGTTTATATAATCTAAGTTTAAGTTTCCCGGTTTTTTTAGTACACAAGTATTTGGCTCTGGTAATTTCAAAGTTTTACAACCCTATAATCTTTGTATAATTAAAAAATGGGAAAACTTAAAAATATAAAGGATTGTATTAAAATATATATTTTATGGAGGGCGTTATGGAAGTATATGCAGGAGGAAGAAGCCAGGGTAAACTTGAATATGTACTGAAGAAAAAAGGATTGGGAAGAGATGTAGTTGTTTATGGAAGTAATCTTAAAACGGTATATGGAAGTGATGGACAGTTATCAATAGAATTAGATAATAAATATCTGGTTATAGACCATTTCCATGAATTAACAAGACATTATGCAGATATGCCAGAAGTATTATATGGATTTGCAGAAAAACTGGTTAATGAAAGGGATGATATAATTATAATATCTGACCAGGCTGGCGGCGGAATAGTTCCACTAGACATGGAAGACGTGGAATGGCGTGAGCTGCATGGAAGAATTATGTGCAAGCTTGTTAGGAATGCATGTCATTTTGAAAGGATAATTTGTGGTATAGGGCAGGTTATAAAATAATGGAACTGGTTTTTATAAGACATGGCAAAACTAAGGGGAATATGCAGTCACGTTATATTGGAACTACTGATGAAGGGTTATGCAAGGAAGGCATTAATGAATTAAGGAATAATAAAGTTATATATCCTAAAGCAGATATTGTATTTACAAGCCCTATGAAAAGGTGTATACAGACAGCAGAAGTTATTTATCCTGGTATAGAAAAGTTAAATATTATAGATGAATTCCAGGAAATAGATTTTGGGGAATTTGAAGGTAAAAATTATATTGAACTGGATGGGAACAAAAAATACCAGGAGTGGATTGACAGTGGTGGAAGAATTTCTTTTCCAGGCGGTGAGGACAGAAAAAAGTTTGCCAGAAGATGTATTAATGGATTTAACAAGACTCTTGATATATGCAAACGGATGTACCTTGCTGGAATTCTAAAAGATAATTCTGTTGCAGCGTTTATAGTACATGGAGGAACTATAATGTCTATTATGGAAGCATTTGTGGAAAGTAATGGAAAGGATAGTGGGACAGATACGTATTTTAAATACCAGTGCAGTAACGGGCATGGGTATATATGTAGATTAGATGTAGAAAGTATAGGAACAGGTGTTGATAAATTAAGTATTTTAAATTATATTTAATATAATTATAATATTAAATACAGAGGGAGAAAATTATTTTATGTTCGGACAAGTGAAGAGATTAGCGAAGTTTTTATCAGGACCAGATACAAGGTTTATAATTCCTGTTTACCAGAGAAATTATGATTGGAAACTTGATAACTGTAAACAGCTTTTTGATGATTTAGTTAAACTGGCTGGAAGCGGAAGGGAAACACATTTTTTTGGAAGTATAGTAGAAGCTGGAAACTGCCATGGACAGGAATTAATTATAATAGATGGGCAGCAAAGAATTACCACTATGACTTTATTGTTACTTGCAATTATGAACCTGCTTAATGAAGGAAGAGTTACAAGCCAGTTTGACCGCCTGTCTGATAAGATAAAAAAGCAGTATTTAATTGATGAATGGTCTGATGATAAAAAGATGAAATTAAAGCCAATTAAGGATGACCAGGCGGCATTTGAATTATTATTTGAAAGTCCGGATGAATATAACCGTGAATCTAATATAACACAGAATTATATGTATTTTTATAACCGTATACAGAAAAATGAAATTTCTATTGATAATTTATTTAAGGCAGTTGGTTCATTAGAGATTATTGATATATCATTAGATGAGAAAGACGATGCACAGCTGATTTTCCAAAGTCTTAACTCAACAGGGTTAAGTCTTAGTGAGGGTGACAAGATACGCAATTTTATTTTAATGAAATTAGATTCAGATATACAGGAGAAATATTATTACAAGTACTGGAATAAAATTGAAAAAGAGACAAATTATGATGTTAGTGATTTTATACGCCATTATATGACGGTTGTTTCAAGTAAGACACCAGCAATTAAAGATATTTACCGGTATTTTAAACAGTATGTTGAAGATAAAGGTATTGGGACGGAAGAGCTTCTTAAAGATTTACTCCGTTATGCAAAATATTATAATAATATTAAACATGCAAATATTAATAGCAAAGCTGCAAATACTGTTTTAGCCAGGCTTGGGCAGCTGGATATGACAGTGTCTGTCCCATATCTGTTGTCTTTATTTGATTACAGGGAAAATAATGGTTTGGATGATAAAGAATTTATAGAAGTTTTGTCTGCGATAGAAACATATATTTTCAGAAGGCTGGTCTGTGGAGTGCCTACTAATGCGCTGAATAAAATATTTGCATTATTGCATAGGGATTGTTTAAAATATAAAAAGGAAAAAGATAAATATGCAGATGTATTAAAGTATTTGCTTATTAGTAAGCCTGCTTCTGGACGTTTGCCAATGGATAGTGAGTTTTTACAGTGTTTAGAAGAAAAAAATATTTATTCTATGCAGGCAAAAAATAAAATTTATCTATTTGACCGTTTAGAAAATGGTAATTCTGTAGAGCGTAATAATGTAATACAACTTATGCAGGAAGGCAAGTATACAATAGAACATATTATGCCTCAGACATTATCTGATGTGTGGAAAAGGGAATTAGGGGATAATTATAATGAGATTTATGAAAAATGGATTAACCGCCTGGCAAACCTTACACTGACTGGTTATAATATACAATATAGCAACCGTTCATTTGAACAGAAGAAGAATATAAAAGATGGTTTTAAAGAAAGCGGATTGCGTTTAAATAAAATAATTGCAGAGTGTAATAAGTGGACAGAAGAGGAACTTGTAAAAAGAAATGATATATTGAAAGAACAGGCATTAGAATTATGGCCATATCCTGTAACAGATTTTATTCCTTTTGTAGCTATTAATGAGCGCCATCCGTTATCAGAGGATTTTAATTATACTGGCAGAAATCTTATATCGTATACATTTATGGATACGCCATACCAGGCTTCAGCCTGGACAGAAATGTACCAGCAGGTTGTTAAATTCCTTTTTGAAATGGATGTAACTATTATATACCAGTTAGTACATAAAGATAATGGAATGGGGTTATCTTTTACAGATATTGAAACTAATGGTTATGTTGAGATAGATGACAGGGTGTATTTATTTGTTGGCAATTCAACAATGGCTAAAATTAACAATCTTAGAAAGCTTTTTGCAAGATATAATTTAGAAGAAGATGAATTAATTCTTGAAATACAGAGCCAGGATAATAGTGTATAATCAGGTAAGCCAGTTATAATATATAGAAAGGAATATTGATGTAAAATGTTTTATACTACAATAAGTATTGCTGCTGGCTATATCATGGATTTAATTTTAGGAGACCCATATTGTATGCCACATCCTGTAGTTGCTATAGGTAAACTGATAACTTTTTGTACAAACAGGATGTTAAATGAAAATAATACATCTTATAGAAAAAAGATTAATGGGTTAATAATGGTTTTAATAGTGGTACTGGCTAGTGCATTTGTTCCGTTTTGTATTTTATATCTGGCATACAGCGTACATATATATGCTGGTATTATAGTAGAAAGTATTATGTGCTGGCAGATACTTGCAGCAAAATCTCTTAAGACGGAAAGTACAAAAGTTGAAAATGCCCTTAAAGAAAATAATATTGAAAAAGCAAGGTATAATGTGTCTATGATTGTAGGAAGGGATACAAAGGAGCTTGATGTGGAGGGTGTTACTAAAGCAGCCGTTGAAACTATTGCAGAAAATTCATCAGATGGTGTTATTGCGCCACTGTTTTATATGTTATTAGGTGGTGCAATACTAGGGTTTTTATATAAGGGTATAAATACATTGGACAGTATGGTGGGATATAAGAATGACAGATATATTGACTTTGGTATGGCAGCAGCAAAACTTGATGATATTGCAAACTTTATTCCTGCGAGGATATCAGCGTTTTTAATGATATTATCAGCGTTTATTCTTAAATTTGATGCAAAAAATGCATGGAGGGTATTTAAACGTGACAGGTATAAAAGTACAAGCCCTAATTCAGGACAGACAGAGGCCGCCTGTGCAGGTGCGCTTGGTATAGAGCTTCTTGGGGATACTTATTATTTTGGGAAACTTGTTAAAAAGCCTGCTGTTGGTGATGCCGCCCGGAGTATAAAACCAGATGATATACATAATGCTAATAAACTTATGTATTGTATGGCATTTATAATGGTGGTTTTTGTAGTGGCAGCCAGGCTGTGTTTTTGGTTAGCTGTACTGGAAACAGTATAAAGGAGGGAATATGGGTAAACATAACAAGGATACAGGAAAATATAGCAGTACAAGTAAATTTATAAGCCTGGTATTAAGACACCATCCTGATGTTGTGGGCATAAGCCTGGATAACCATGGCTGGGCAGATGTAAAACAGTTCATTGCTGGGATTAAAAAAGCAGGTCATAAGATAAATATGGATATTTTAGAAGAGATTGTAAGGACTGATGAAAAAGGAAGATATAGTTTTAATGAAGATAAAACATTAATACGTGCTAACCAGGGACACAGTATTCATGTAGATGTAGAATTACAGGAGAAAGAACCGCCAGAAATCCTATATCATGGGACTGCTGGCAGGTCTCTTGGGAAAATTTTAAGTGATGGCCTAAAGCCAATGGGAAGGCTGTATGTCCATCTGTCAAAAGATATAGATACAGCATTACAGGTTGGACAAAGACATGGAAAACCAATTGTATTGAAAGTACATAGTGGTGAAATGTATAGAAACGGAATTAAATTTTATTTATCTGAAAATGGTGTATGGCTTGTTAATAATGTGGAAACTAAATATTTGGAGGAAACAGAAATTTAATATTATCATAGAATAGCGGTGTCAATGAAACTCGGCGTGTTCTTTGTTGTTATTAACTATATTTGTTTAAGTTTAGTGCAAATACACGCCTGTTTTTACATCAATTACATCATTTATTATGGCTTGCTGATTTTCTGTTGCCACGCTTTTATTATAGCAAACTCATACAAATTAGAAATCCATTTTTAAAATGTTAAACAATAAAAACTTATTACTGCTTATCTACTCTTATTACATGGTGCTAGCACCATGTCTTTCTTACTTTATAGGAAATTCCGACCTGTTGAGGCGCAAAAAGAAACATATATTCGCCGAACATATGTTAGATAAAACTGCGTTTTAGGGACACAGAACAGACGGTCAGGGGTTTAGAAGATATAAAAGCCTTCTTCTCCAAAACCGTCATCAAATGGGTTGTCTTCATTTAAGAAATAATCCATATCGAGAAGGTCATCCCCGCTCATACGACGAATGTCCCCGGATGTCATGCCTTCGGGTGGGTTATCCATATATTTTTTGCGTAGCTTCTCTGCGTTTGGGTTCATGATTACAGCCTCCTTTGAAAGGAGTATACCACAGGAATGGGATTTAGGGAAGTCATGCAGACGACCTTCTTCCACGGGAACGGGACATGGCTTTCCCGTACAATTCTTCCAGGGGAACACGCTTGTGGTTAAAATAGAGTTCTAAAAACAGCATGGCAGTGCCGCACTCACATTTCAGCGGGTCATAGCCAAAGGCAGAGAGGATGGCGGTGCGCCACTGGTTGAAACTTCTGTAAAAGTGATGCTTTTCACGGGAAATGGCTCTGTGAAGTTTTTTGTCAATCTCCCGATGGCGGGCATAAATACCGCCGTAGCGGATCATTTTGAAATGCTTTTCCGGGATATGGCGGATGAGGCGCACTATGAAATCCATAACGGGAAGAGTTTCTTCCACATAGGCGTCATCTTCGTGGCGGTTGTAGTGGAAGGTGACAAAATCACCATCATAGCTGTCAATCCGGGATGTGGCGATAACAGGCCGCCCCAGATAGCGCCCAATGTATTTTATGGCGGTTTTTGGGTCACATTTATTAGGCTTTGCATAGACATAGAAACCGTCTTTGTGTTCCCGGTAACAGCGTGACTTAGTCTTTTTGAAAGAAGGGCCGGTTTTGGATTCCATTTCATTGAGCAGGGCAGTGCGGAAAGCGTTGCGGAGGTAGGTATAGTTGAAGTAATTAATATTACGCCAAAATCCGTTGTCACTGTATCCGCCTTCAGAAATAAGACAGTGGATATGGGGATTCCATTTTAAATCCCTGCCGAAGGTGTTGAGAACCATGATAAAACCGGGAGTGAAGTTCATGGATTTGTTCTGCTTGAAAAACATGCGTGAAACGACACTGTTTACAGCATGGAACAGACAGTCAAGGAGTGAACGGTCATTAAGGAAAAACTCCCGGAGCTGCTCATCAATTGTAAAAACGCAGTGGCGGTGGCGGACATTTACCAGTTTAAAGGACATACTGGTAGTGCGTTCCATGGCATATTTATTGCCGCAGGTGGGGCAGAAACGGCTTTTGCAGCGGAAAGGGACAAACTTAAGCTTTCCGCAGTGGGGACAGCCAAACATGGCACCACCAAAGGAAGGGTCGCCGCAGTTTATCATCTTATCGATATTTTCCATCTCAGTTTGTCTGGGATGAAGGGTATATTTAATTTCCTCATAATGGTCAATAAAGATATTTTGTAAGATATTCATAAGACTATTATGCATGAAAAAGTAACAAAAGGGAAGCCCTAATTCCCCCATGAGTGGGGGCTAGGGGGTTGATGTGTCGAAGACACTTTTTTATTGTTAAATGAAATTATGAAGTTTAAGAGCATTCATTCGCACCTAATATCATATTTTTAAGCTGTTTGTTATCAAGTTAATCCAAAATTCACTAATCTAAATATTTGAAATAAACGTTTACCTATTACTTGTTTTTCTATCCTTTGGAAATTATCCGATTGAAATTTTTGTGACTTGTCTGAGCATATAGCAACTACAGTTTTTTCTTTTGTTACTGGTAATAGCTGATCCAATAAATTGATATTATCTTTATTTCCATGCTGCCATTCAACAAGGTTTCCATATGGAACATCTGTAAATATAATATCTGCTTTAAAATCAGGATTATCTAATGGAATATTTGATAAAATATCCATTTTAAGCACTTTGCGTTCCATTTCATGTGTTGAATTTGCCAATATGTCCAATAAATTGGTTGCACTATTTAGTGCTTCGATATGTGAGTTTTTATTATGTAATTATAATAAATCATTTATTTTCCATATTCTTTTTTTGAGTCCATTTTTATCAAGCAACAATAAATTCTCGTTGGCAAGCTGTATAGCATCATTACTTATATCAGAAGCCATTATTGTCTTTATTCTTTCATGATTTAAAAAGCCAAGTACCGTTAGCAGATAACCGCCTCCACAGCAAGGGTCATAAATACATTCCACAATAAATCACTTTCCATTACAATATACTCTTTTTCATTAATAAACAATTCATTACAAAGCGTCGGTTTTCCAACACAGGAAGCCCCGGTAACAATGAATAATGGTTGTTTTTTAGTAAGTTTCATAATAGCCTCAAACAATCCCAGTTTAACATTCTTTTTTGTAAATTAACATTCCGTTACCATATGGGTCATCTTCCGCCCCAAATTCTTCCTTAACAAATTCATAACCATTCTTTTCAAGAACTCTCACAGAAGCATTATTCCCACGCATGACACGTCCATATAAAATATTTATTCCCAAAAATCTTTTTATAAACTCCGTCATAGCTTTTAATAATTCAGTTGCATACCCATTTCCACTATACTTTTTACATATCCCGTAACCTATTTCTACCTCATCAGGATTTCCTTCTACCGCATTTACACCTGTATCGCCTATCAATTCACCTGTTTCTTTCAGTTCAACAGCTAATACATATGGTAAATGTTTGCCATTGACACAGTCCACATAAAATTTGATTGCTCCTTTAGTTTCTTCCATATCTGCATAGCTTTCATTTGGAATCCACATTTTTACTTCTTTCTCCAAATGATTTTCATATAAGCACTTGGCATCTCCTATCTCAAATTTTCTAATCCTCAAGTGCTCTGTTTCAAATATATATTCCACGCCCTTTTCTCCTTATATTTATTACATAAATTATATCACTTTTATTCTCTATTTTCCACCATAAAATATAGGGCATAGCAACCGCCACACCCCACATTTTTTATCGTTCCAACGACTTCTCAATCTTCCACTTCTGCCCCTTAAAGTCATTCTGCTTTTCATACAGACTATTGCGCTCTTTGCAAAGTTCTTTCATACGCTCCAACTGCGCCCGTACTCCCTCCCGGCAATCCGGCTCTATCTTCTTATATTCCCTGGTCAGATTGCGGATTGTATTATTGTTTTCTTTTATCTGTTCCGACAATTGATACCTATACCGGGCTTATGCACACGCTCTTTGCGTTGGAAGATATGTACGGGCTGAAAACCGGGGAGATTGACGGGGAAATCTGCCTGCGCCTTGACAAGTGTCCCCTCACAGGCGGTCAGCGATTATATGCTTAATGGATGCGCAAGCGCATCCATGGAAGAATTTCAGAAAATCGAGAAAGAAGAAAACAGCTAAAAAGAAATAAGCATAAAAAGACCTTGCCGATATTCAGTTTCCATATCTGAAAATCAGCAAGGTTTTTTTATGCCATTGATGTAATTATTTAGTGCGTGATGTGAAAAATGTTGCCAAATCGTTGCCAGTGTCTAAATAAATTTGTTTGGAAGCCGCATAAACACTGGGTTCTCAATTCCTATTTCATCACTCGGACTCATTGACACCTGTTTCCTCAATTTTCCCATCACTGATAACAATTGTTCTTGTTGTTTTTCTTGCAAGGTTCTCGTCATGTGTAATCATAAGAATTGTAATGCCATACTTACTGTTCAGCATTTTTAAAATCTGCATTACATTTCCGCCTGATTTTTGATCCAGATTACCTGTTGGTTCGTCACATAAAAGAATTTCCGGCTGGTTAATCAGTGCTCTTGCTATCGCAACACGTTGCTGCTGTCCGCCGCTGAGTTGTGCAGGCCGGTGGTTAAACCTGTCAATAAGCCCCAAAGCTTCACCAATCTCTGCCAGCTTTTTCTCGTCAGCTTTTTCTTTCGCAATTCCTTTTGGAATAAGTATATTTTCACGCACTGTAAGCTCTGGGATTAAGTTGTAAGCCTGGAAAATAAATCCAATTGTTCTAAGCCGGAACTGTGAAAGTGTATTGTCATCCATGTCAAAAATATTTTGTCCATGATACAAAACCTTTCCTTCTGTTGGATTATCTAAACCTCCCAGAAGATTTAGCAATGTAGATTTTCCGCTGCCAGATGTTCCCATAATAGATAAAAATTCTCCCTTTTCTATTGATATAGAAACATGGTCAAGTGCAGTAATCTGTGCCTCTCCGTTCCCATACTTTTTTGAAAGTTCCAAAGTCTTTAGCAAAATCATAGCAATCTTCCTTTCTATTCCCAATAGTTTAAAAGTCTTCATTCCGGATACCATCTACGATGGTAAGCTTATGCATACGAAAGACTGGTGCAGCACCCGAAGCAATATTGATTCCTGCCATAAGCAAAAAACCAACCAGAATAACTATACAGACAGGCTGTTTCCAAACTTCTATATACCATGGAAAACGTACCTGCCAGCAAGAAACCCACTTTCCGTTTTCTGCCAGCTTACTAAAATTATGACCAAGTTCAAACGCATAATAATATGCATATTTCCTCACAATGTCAAAAAGACTTATTGGAATTATTGCTGTTATGGTTGCGGCGAATGGCCAAAGGAACATCTCCCTGATGTGTGAAAGTATAATTGACCGTCTGCTCATGCCAACAGCACGTAAAATCTGCAGATTATGTGTATTCCTGCGGACGGAAAATTGGTATGCGTTTGCCATACCAATGCAGCCAGCCAGGAGTACCAGTGCTGCCATAAATGCAAATAAAAGTAAGTTTTCTGCTGTTGTTGTCCGTACCTGTGCCCGAATATCAGCATTGGAAATACTTTGTACATCGCCACTTCTGCTGGTTATGGCATACCACAGGGATTCAAAGCGGTCAATATTTGCATCTTCTGCTAAATCTACATAAACATCTGTGAACTGTTTGTCTGGAAGCTTCCATGCCTTCAATGCATTGCTGTCACACAGAATCTGGTATCCTGGCGAAACTTGTCCAGTTTTGGTACTATCATATGCGGCACTTACAGCATAGAGCATTCGTTGTATGTCTGCATCATCAATGTGTAAGACCGCACAAACCTCTGTTTCAAATACAATCTTGCTGCCAAATGCGTATCCTGGTCCAGTAGTCCCATTGGCATCAGTAAAAGAAAAAGCTGGTTTATATCCTGGAGGTGTTTCACCTTTTGAAAAATCAAACTCTTCTATTTGTGAATCCTGGATTATGACTTCTGTCATCGTCAGGCGGTCTCCTACGGTAAACGGGTTCTCCATCTGTGCGTCTGGATACTCTATAACTACGGTCTTGGAACCATTAGCTAGCCCTTTGGCATCAAGCTCTCCCTCAATGACATATGGCACAAATTCAAAGAGCCATGTGGACTGTATTGCAGCAATGGGAAGCTGGTAGAGCCGGTCTCCTGGTGCGTATCCATATACTTCTTTTGACTTTTGGAACAAATCTTCCCTTGACTTATCTATGTTATGGTCAATGTTAAATGGTTCTATTGTTTTCTCTATTTCTGATAAAGGCGTATCTTGCTGGTACAGGAGTTTTAAGCCAGGCAGCCCTATGATGCCTTTTGCTGAAACGGTGTCCGTGCTTTGTGCAAGTGTATCCATATCCTCCGCTGAAATTCCTTCCCCATGGCGGTTGAAATTCAGATTGCCACACATGGCACGGTGCATATTTCTGTGGGCGATATAATCTGTTTGAATATCATCTGCATCACCCACATTCTGATAGATAAGTCCGTTCTCATAATCTGCATTTCCTATCATAAATACTGCTCCAAACACAAATACCCATCCAGTTACAAAAATAAGGGCATGGACGCCAGCGTTCCCAGATGCTCCCAGATGTACTACCTTTCTGATAAGCATAGAGGGCAGAGGTTTGCGCCATTGGTGTGTCCTGCCAGAAGCAACTTCCGTTTTTTCTGGGAATAACATCTCATTAGGAGACCGCCGCATGGTGTAGAAAAGTGGGGGTGCAGCTGCGAGTACACTAAAAAGAATTCCGAGCAGCCAAGGCCACAAAAATGGATCTACACTTAATGCACATGCTATCTTGTCTGCTCCAAATGCACTGTAAATACGTACATTCCACATATTGTTTGCCATGTGGAAACATATAGTATATATCAGGATACCAAGTGTATATCCTGCCATAACACCTGTGATAATAAAAAAACACCCCTCCCTGCACAGAAGCCATGCTACCTGGCGGCTAGCCATACCAAGACTGCGTAGAAGCCCCATCTGTTTCTGGCGGTCTCTCACAGCATCTGATATAATACCATAAACAGAGATAAAAGAAACGAATAAGATAACCGCAAAAAAGATAGGAATAATACAAGAGGAATAAAAATCATGATATGCAAGATGTGCTTTTTCGTATACTTCATTCTCTGTTTCAGAAGCCGTTCCGCCCAGAGTGGCAAGCCAGTTAATACGTCCGCTGTCAGCAACGGAGATTCCTTTTCCATTTAGTATGTTGCAGACCTGGTGTGGTACTACATCAGGCTCACAACGTATCAGCGCAATTTGTGTGCAGACATCTGGCAAATCCGCATTGGAAACGAATAATTCTGGTAAACCAGTATCTGTCATGTCCAAATCTGTGCTGCCTGATAGTTCCTCTATGGAACGGACACAGGACAAGGAGGTCTTCTGGTCATTAATTACGCCTGTGATTGTGAATTTCCTGTTTCCGGCGGGATTTCCGTCTGCATCAGAAAGTTCTGCTTCAAACTGTGTGCCAAGAACTGGGGCAACACCAAGTGCCTGAAACGAGCTCCGGTATCCGCAGACCTCACCTGCAGCTTCTGGGTATCTTCCGCCAAGTTCAGGCTCATAGTGGAAGAGCTTTTGTGCAGACTTGTCCATTGAGCCAATACGTAATTTTTCACTGTATGTTGTCTTACAAACACCACCATATATGACCGTTTCATACTGTGCAATCCCTTCTGCCGTAGAAATTATTTCCAGTTCTGAATCGTCTGCAATCAAAGCAGCGATGTCATAGTTTCCTGTGATATCTAGTGTTTCTTCCACACTGCCCTGGCTGGCGGAGCGTGCAAATAACGCCCCGGCAGTCATTGCCATAACACCAGACATGATTGCGGTTAGAAGCGCAATTGCACGCATCTTGTGGTGAGTCCAGTATTTCCATGATAAATTCATATCCCACTCCTTCTTTGTCTTACCAAAACAACAGGAGCAGTCAAAGACTACCCCTGTTTAAAATGAAATTCTGTCTAAACTATCATTTATTTGCTCCATATACGCAGGGAACCTGATACACCAGTGGATGGAGCTTCACCTGTCACTGTCAAGTAAGAATTTGGACGTGGAACAGATACTTCACAGTCTGGTATTGCCACTGCCTGTGGAAAACTTAAAGAAGCACTTGCAGCTCCGCTTAATATGACTTTCAGTCCGCCACCATTTTGTGGCCGGGTGTTTAAATATATTTTACTGCTACCTGGAACAAAATATGCTATCATCTCTTTATCATTTGGTCCAATCGCATAGGAATAACTCTGGTTAAATGCCATGGCATTTCCAGCAGCTGATATACAGCCTGCCATTGCAATAGCAGCAGCAGTTATTTTCCACTTCGTCTTTTTTTTCATTTTGTACCTCCAATTAATAAAACATAGTTAAAAAAGTTGTATGGTTAATTTGTTACAAAAAATAATCCAGCTTTTCAATCCACCTCCTTTAGACTGTCTTAAAAT